>DALTVX010000108.1 GCA_029987395.1 Methanocorpusculum sp.
AGTAAAAACATAGCGAGGGATGGATTTGAACCATCGATCTACGGGTTATGAGCCCGCCGGGATTTCCTGACTACCCCACCTCGCTCCAAAGAAGCTTCGCACATCATCTTCGTGTGCCTTATACTATACGCAAGTGCTACTTAAATAGATTTTGAATTATTGTTTCCATATACTGATAAGGAATTATCTCTCATGTAAAAACAGAATATGAGACCTGATAGTGATTTGCTTACTCCACCGACTGAGACATTGCCCATACTCACGCTGACTGAAGAGAATTTTAACACCTTTACTTTGCAGATTCCAACTCTTGTAATTGATTTTTGGACCGAATGGTGCGGTTCCTGCCGCTTTTTCTCCCAGATATTTGCTGAGATATCACTTGAGTATCCTAAGATCCAGTTCTGTACATGTAACACCGAAGAAAACAGCAGTATTGCATCCGAGCTTCGTATACGCGCCGTCCCCACCCTTATGTTCATCAAAAACGGAACGGTTCTAAAAATACACTGCGGCGCGCTGTCGAAAGAAGAGTTCCGTGAAGAGCTCAACGCTGTATTTCGCGCATGAGTGTGTTTAATTCGCTTCACCCAACATTACAGGAGTTGCTTCTAACAGGCCTTGGCTGGGACGATCTGCGGCCTGTGCAGGTGGAGACGTATATCTCGGTGACCGGTGGAGCAGATACTCTTGTTCTTGCCCCTACGGCTGGTGGCAAGACCGAGTCTGCTTTCTTCCCTGTCATCGATGCGATCTTAAAAAATCCATCAGAAGGCCTTTCGGCAATCTATATCTCTCCCCTTAAAGCTCTCATCAATGACCAGCTTGATCGAATTTTATCTCTCTCCACCCGCGCCGGACTTGGTACCGCAGTTCAGCATGGGGACATCTCATCCAAGGATCGATTTGATTTTACCGGCCCCGAGCATGTGGATATTCTGCTGACCACCCCTGAGTCGCTCGAGGTCCTGTTGAGTGATCCTCGTTCGAAGAATGCTTTTCGTGAAGTCCGATTCATCATCATAGACGAGATACATGCTTTTATGGAGTCTGATCGTGGTGTTCATCTTCAATGTCTGATGGACCGTCTGGATCTGCTTGGAAAAAAGAAGGTCACGAGGATCGGTCTTTCAGCAACGGTCGGTAATCCAGAAGAGCTTCTTGCGTGGTTTTCAGGACCTGAGAGAAAAAAACATCTCGTCAGTATCCCGTCCCCCCCGGCAAAAAAACAGTTTACGTTTGTGGTCGAAAAGGATTTTTCACGACAGGTCCATGAGATCGTGCGATCCGTTTCTGGAAAAAAAGCCTTGGTTTTTACTGACAGTAGAAGTAATGCTGAACGTTTGGTCGTCCCTTTACGTGACGAACTCCCGTCGGTGTTTCTTCATCATTCGTCCGTCTCGCCGGAGGACCGTGAGGCCGCGGAGCTTTCCTTTGAACAGGAAGGCGGGACCTGCGTTATCTGTACGAGTACGATGGAGCTCGGGATCGATATTGGTGAACTGGATCTTGTTGTTCAATACGGAGCGCCGAGATCCGTCTCCTCATTCCTTCAACGGCTTGGGCGAACAGGTCGACGTGGAAAACCCGCTCGCATGGTTTTTATCGTTACAAATACCTGTGATCTTTTGACTGCAGTTTCTGTTATCGAGGCTGCAATGAGTAACTCGGTCGAAATACTTAGACCCTTTTCATGTCCGTATCATGTTCTTATTCAGCAGTTGTTCCTCCTTCTCAAGGGCAAAGGAGCCATGAGCCTTCCTAGTATCATCGGTTCGCTTCGTGCCCTCAAACCGTTCAAGGATATGTCTGCTCATCATTTTTCCGTGATCCTGGAGCATCTTGTCGCAGAAAATTATCTCGCCTGTTCCGGTGATCTGTACATGGTCGGGACCAAGGCCGAGCTGGAGCTTGGACGATCCAATTGGCTATCTCTTATCTCCGTTATCCGGGATGCTGGGGGCTTTCTCGCGGTCCTTCCCGACGGGACGGTGATAGGAACACTTGACCCGCGTTTTGTCGCAGGTGACCCGGGAAAGACCTTTTCCTTCACTGGTAAGACATGGCGTCTGCTGCATCGTGACGATCAGCACAAACGCGTTCTCATCGAACCGGCCTCATCGAAGGGTGATGTGAAACGTCCGTTCTGGAGCGGCGGGGATGGAGGGAGTTATGCAAGCAGCCTTGTGTGCCAGTCGGTTGCCGCTGTTCTTGCACGCGGGAGTCCTCTTCTCCCTCTTCCCGCTGAACAAAAAGATATGATCGAACTTGTTATCCGGATGCTCCCTGATGATTTCTCTCCAGGAAAAATACATATCAGGACGGAACCGGAGCTGAGCGGATATTCGGTCGTTGTCTCGACATTTCTTGGGACACGGACCAATCAGGTCCTTGCCCGCTTTATCAGGAACAGGGTCGAAGGAAAACACTCTGTGCGGTACACTCAGTTTGCGATACGGATCTTCGACTGGGAATCACCTGCTGCTGGTGAAAGTATTGCAGGTATCTTAGAAGAGTTGGGCCATATGTCTGTTATTTCGCTTGCAGAGGAACTGCCCCGCGTTCCAGAAACGACCTGGAAGTTTGGCGAACTGCTACCCGAGGATATCAGGCTGGAGATGGCGGCATATGACTATTATGATATTCCAGCTTTGCTTACCGCATTGTCGGGTTTTAGAAATCAGGAATGATCTCTATTTTCGAGATCTTGCTTCGGCTTCACAGATCTCTTTTGCGATTCTCTCGTTCGCGATCTTTCTATAACCTTCATCGATCTCAAAGCCGATGAAAGGGACGCCAAGACGGATCGCGGCGATGCCAGTGTTTCCGACCCCCATGAACGGGTCCATCACCAATCGGCACTTTTCTATCCCGTGATCTTTGATACACATCAGAGGAAGCTGGATGGGAAACGTCGCCGGATGCGGTCTGCTTTCCCGGATCGTTTCATACGGGATGAACCATGTGTTTCCTCTGTCCCGAAGATCCCGCTTCTCCCCGCCCCAGCGGTTCACATTACTTTTGTCTTGATAAGGAACCCCGTTTGCCAATCGATCTATCTGGACCTCTCCTTTTTTCGTGAAATGGAAGATGAATTCCTGACAATCGTTATGATAGCGTTTACTGTTTATTGGTTTGTAATGTCCCACCGCCACGCCTTCTTCGGGGAGTGCGATGGATTTTATCCAGTGGATCATGTTTTGAAGAACAAAACCCTGCTCTCGAAATTTCTGCGCCACATCGATCGGGATCCAGGGATCTTTGAGACTCCCGCCCACATTAAGATAAAAGGATCCATGGTCCGAGAGAACGCGGTAGGATTCATCTGCAACCTGCCCCATCCATTCAAGATATCCTTCTCGTGGGATGGTATCATCGTAGGTGGCATAGGCTTTCCCAATATTATACGGCGGGGAGGTCACGATAACATTGACCAGTCCTGCCGTCAATCCTCTCATCCCGTCGATACAGTCCATATTGAAGATCGTATTCTGTTCAGTCATGTTTGATGATTTTCATTATCGTGATCTCATATGTCAGTGTTTCTCCCGCCAGCGGGTGATTTGCATCCACCGTGATCTTTGTTGCCGTCACATCGACAACGGTGACTTTGCACGGCCGGTCAAAAACATCCACCGTGATGATATCCTCAGGTTTTGGTTCATGCTCGAGCCTGAGTTTTTTTCTGTTTATTGGGATGACCAGTCGTTTCAGATATTTACCATATGCCTTTTCTGGAGAAAGAATGACCGTCACCACCTCTCCCTCGGTTTTTCCAAGAAGTGCTTCTTCGAATGCAGGATTTATCTGTTTTTTTCCGATGGTGAACGTGATCGGCTCTGTTGTGTGAGTATTTTCAAAAATCTCTCCGTCCGGACGTTTACTGATAAAATGCACCCGCAGTGTATCCCCGGATCCTACAACAGACATACCTAACTGTATTGTTGAAGTTATACATTAAGGGTTCACGTTTAGGGTTCGGTTGGAAAAACACAAAAACAGGTGATGGAATACGCCGAGGGGGAGATTTGAACTCCCGAGGTGTCGCCACCAGTGGCTTTCGAGGCCACCGCCCTTCCGGACTAGACTACCGCGGCCGGTTTACTCTAAAAAAAAATATGGGGTGATCGGCTGATCTTACATCTGGCCGTGGCCTTTGGAGATCATCATGTCATCAACACGGATGAGGAGCATGGCGGTCTCTGAGGCACTCTGGATTGCCTGGCGTTTAACTCTCTTTGGTTCAACAACGCCCTCTTCCTTCATATCGACCACTTCGCCGGTAAAGACATTGAGACCTGCGTACTTCTGGCCCATTGCATGTGCCTGACGGAGGTCGATGACTTTGTCAACCACGTCGAAGCCGGAGTTTTCAGCAAGGGTCTTGGGTATGATATCGAATGCCTTTGCGTATGCTTCGATGGCAAGCTGGACACGTCCGCTTACCGTTGCTGAATATTCACGGAGTCTAAGGGACAGTTCTGCCTCGACCGATCCGCCACCTATGGTGTAGGAACCGTCTTCGATGACATCCTGAACGACACGTGTTGCATCCTCGATAGCACGTTCGAGTTCATCGACAAGGTGCTGGGAAGATCCGCGGAGGAAAATGGTGACCGCTTTCGGGTTTTTGCACTCAGAAAGTTTGGTCATCTCAAGATCATCAAGCATCTCAAGTTTGCCTGCATGTCCGATCATTTCTGGATCAAGGTCTTCTGGTTTATTGATGATCTGGCCGCCGAGAGCTTTTGCTGCGTATTTCATATCATTTTCTGGGACGAATTCCAGTGCATAGATGCCGTTTGAGCCAAGATAATATTGTACCGGGTCAGCGATACCCTTCTGACAGAGAACGAGATTCACACCATGTTCGACAAACGTGTCGGCCATTTTCTTTAGAGTTGCACGTTCTGCAACCGAGAATGCAGAAAGCTGGTCTGCAGTGGTGATTTTGATCTTGGATTTTGTCTGGGTCTTTGTAATCTCAAGAGGGCCTGCAATAAATGCTGCTTTGACACCTTTGATCATTTTTGGCATGAGTGAGTCGACTCTGGTCTTATCGAACAGAACACCTTTGATAAGTTCTGCACTCATACTATCGCTGCGTTTTGTCTTGACGATGAGGTTGTCTTCATTGACGGTCGTCTTTTTGCCCGTAGTTTCTGCTAAGGATGAAACTGCCTCAACGACCACATCGCATGCCTGGTCCATGATACTCTCGATGGACTTTCCAGTAATTGATGTCTTTGCGATCTGCTTGAGCATTTTTTTGTCTTTTGGCGACACATCGATCGAAAGCGTATCGAGAAGCTCGAGTGCTTTTATCATACCGAGATTGTAGCCTTTTGCGATTATTGATGGGTGGACACCGGTGTCGATAAGACGTTCTGCCTGTTCCATAAAGGAACCGACCATCACAACTGCCGTGGTAGTTCCGTCGCCGCACTCATGATCCTGAGTTTCAGCGACCCCGACGACCATCTTTGCGCCCGGGTGTTCAACCTGGATGCTGTGAAGGATGGTTGCTCCATCATTGGTGATGACAATGTCGTCACTACCCTGAGTTACCAGCATCTTGTCCATTCCACGTGGACCAAGTGTCGTTCTGACTGTGTTGCCAAGCACCTTTGCTGCCATGATATTGGAGCGAAGAGCTTCCTGACCTGGTACGCGCTCTACGTTGCTACGTAAAATGACTACCTGCTGACCTGAGTTGTTTGACATAATCTATATTCTCCTGTACTAGTGTGTTAAAAAGTGGATTGGACTTCTATATAAATATGGTGTATTGATTGTGACTCTTTAGTCGATACGTTTAATTGTAAAGAGTGAGTAGACCGGAACGCCCTCTATTTCTTTGACACCGCGCTTATCAAAGATCACACAGATACCTACTGGAGTGGCTTTGTGGCGACGCAGATAATTTACTATCTCAATTAGAGTGTTACCGGAAGTTATGCAGTCATCCACAATGAGACAACGTTTCTGGGACACTTTGCTGAAATTACCGGAAATCGAGCCTACTTTTCCTTCAGGGTTATGTTTTGAAGGATGATAGATGGCAAGATCCAGGCCGTCTTCTGCCGCTATCATGGTTGCAAGAGGAATACCTGATACTGATATTCCTATGACCGTATCGACTCCCTCCTCCTCTTCATTTGCTGCGTCAAAGCGGGCAAGCATCATGGATGAGATCCCGCCAAGAAGTGTAGCGCTTGAACTGACGTTCGTCCAGTCGATATGCACATCTTTTGGTGCTGCAATACCGGATTTTCCCTGTGTTAAAAGCCAGGTCACTGTATCGACAGAGAGGCTAAGTTCATCCGCGATCTGACCGGATGAGTGGCCTTCGGCATGAAGGTCTTTTGCTTTTGCTACGAGCTCTTCTAAGGAAGACATATGAAAATTAATCGTTTTTACGGCTATATATGCTTTTGTGATGAAGCCGTGCAAAAAAATATGGGAAACCTTCTAAAAGTGAAAAGCCTAACAACTCAACAATATATGTCGAAAAAATATGTGACAAAGTCATTTCAGAATAAAATCATGCCTTATCTCACCACGTTCGACGATGCAGAAAAAAAGCAGTTCTACGATGATGCAGATTTGGCAGTCCAGGAACTTGTTTCCTTTGGAAAGGATCATAAAGAAGTTCTTTGGATCATGCAGAGCATAGGCCTGTATTTATATGGAAACTCCGGAAAAAACTTCTATGTCGATTATCAAAAGATCTCTTTATCAGACGACTGTGTTCTTTGGACAATGCAGCCGCCCGGTGGTGGTTGTGTACATCTTTTCCAGACGCCTGAGGGAAAACTGCTCATCGATGCTGGATACGGGGTCAACTACGATGACTGGGTGCGAACGTTGTCTACATTTTCTCTTGGCGATTTTTCCGATGTGAAACATGTTTTGTGTACCCACGGGGATGCAGATCATGTGGGAATGACCGGATTACTTCCTGTTCCGCCGTTTGTTCATCCCATCACGCAAGATCTTCTGGATCACGGATCACGGACATTTGCTTCTACGAACAATCTCCTGCTTTTGGAACGTGTATACACAACGACGGTCAATATATTTTCCCAGTTGGCGTTTCCAAAAGAGTATATTCTTAGCAAAACCGAACCGCTGAGAATGCGTGGGATCTTTCCTGTCATCGATGAGATCAGTTTTGCCAGTCTTAACTTCGAGGTCTGGGAAAGCCTAGGAGGGCACCTTGCCGGGCAGCTCTTCTTCTACGAGCCAGAGGAAGGTCTGCTCTTTACGAGTGATGCCATTTTGAATTTTGCTACGCTCACTCCATGGCGGCTGAGGTACGGTTCCATTCCAGATTACCTAATTAATTCGGTCAATATCGACAGTGCGCTTGCACGACACGAGCGTGGTGAACTGATGAAACTTGCCGTTGAACTGGATACCGAGCTACGAAAAAAAGGCAAACGTATCAGATTATGCTGTGGTCACGGGGCTGTTTCAGCAATTGATGTGCATGGTGATCTCGAGGTCATTGACCCGGTCGTTCATTACTCGCCGAGGAAATTCACCGAGGGGCTACATGACCTTATTGCGAAAATTTCCTGGTTTGTCAAGAGACGGCTTATCTGATATTTTTCGCCAAGGGATCCGGCTAACGTTTTTTTCTTTTATCTGTTCCCCGTAGCAATGGGACCGAGCCGCAGATCGGGCAGTCAACCTCGTCTGCCGGCATCTCTGCCCCGCACCCTGAACATATTTTTTTCCAGACCCTTTTCTTTACATTTTTCTGAAGAATACTTTTGCTTTGGATCTTGAGATGTCGGCAGACATTCTGGACGGCATAATCGTCCGAGACCACTGTACCTTCCAATGTCAGACCCAAGGCGATCACTGAAATATCGGTGTCTGAAAGAACGCTGGCATCACCGCTTTTGAGTGCGGCGGTGGTCGTTCTCAATACATCTTCGGCTTCAGGTTCGGTCACTACAAGGCCGTTTTCCACCATGATCTCATACCTCATCTTTGATGCCAGATCCTTAAGCTCGCCAACAACCTCTGGCGTTGTGTAAACCTCGCCTTCAAGGGTATAATCACCAAAAAAATAGGAGGAGTCCAGAATATATTTCATTTACGTAAAGCTTCGGCAATGACACCGGATGCAGTTATCTTGCTTGAGGCGCGCTCGATCGTATCCGAGGAGGCAATGTCGGCAAGACCGGCCTGCACTAATTTGATGTATCCTCCTGATGCGAAAACTCCATGAACACCCGCGGCCCGGACCGAGGTGGCCCCTTGCTCGCGTAACATCCCAGCCGCCTTTGCCATAGATCCGCCGGTCGCGATGATATCATCCACGATGATACAGTCTCTTCCCTTAGCTTCCAGATGTTTTGGCGCCATCGTGACCTCAGACCCCGAGATGCGTGTCTTATCCAAATGATCACAGTCCCATTTTCCTATCGCTGCCACACCTTTGGCAAACTCCCACGCGCCCTCATCAGGTGACAGGATCAGTGGATTTTCGAGAGCCATCGTGCTGATGTATGCGCCGATCTCCGGTGCGACCGTGAGATTTTTCGCTGGACATCTGAAATGCGCCAGTATGGAAGTATCATGGATATTGACGGTAAAGACCCTGTCTGCGCCTGTCGAAAGAGCCCGCGCCATCGCCCGAGCAGATATGGGTTCACCTTCATTGAACTTTTTATCCTGCCGTGCGTATCCCATATATGGCAGAACGAGGGTCGTATCTTTTCCCTCGCAGGCATCAAGCAGAAGCATGGCCTGCAAAGTTGACTCAGGATCGACCGTACTTGCAACGATTATCATCCGGTCATCATCGTCCATTATGCGTATGGACTGCTCACCATCTGGAAATGTAGTGTATTTTACTTCTGATAAATCACAGTCAAGCTTCTGCGCTATTCGTGCCGCGAGAACCTGACTTTTTTCGGTATAAACTACTATCATGATAAGACTCTAACATCTATCTCTTACTGAAACTACTTAAAGCATAATCAAGAACAAATATTAGCATCTATAATCGAGGTACGGAACACAATATGGAACATGATGATAATCCGGAACAAAGGTCTGATGAAACTGTTATGGGGACAGTTTTGGACGTGAGCCCGGCGCAAGTCACGGAAGAAGTCCCGGCGCGGGATACTCCGCCTGAGAAAGAGGTATATGCCTCTGACGGATACGATTCTGATCAATTTGGGGGCATTCGGTTTGACACTACGGCAGATCTCGTTATCCCCCCATCGCTGATCGATCAGGTCATCGGGCAGGAACACGCAGTGGACGTGATTCGAAAAGCCGCCACACAGCGCAGACACGTCATGATGATCGGCAGTCCGGGTACTGGAAAGTCTATGCTTGCAAAGGCAATGTCTGAACTTCTTCCAAAAGAGGAGATGCAGGACATCATGACCTATCCAAACCCCGAGGATAATAATAACCCAATAATTCGTGTGGTCCCTGCCGGCAGAGGAAAAGAGATCGTCGGCGCCCACAAAGAAGAGGCACGCAAACGAGCATCCTCAAAAAATACCATGCTTCTTATCTTGGTGGTCGGTGTCCTCGGGATCGCTCTTATCTCTGGTCAACTTCTGATGGGTATTATCGCAGTGGCATTTATCTTCATGGCATTTCGCTCATTCATGCCCAAAGAAACCGCTATGGTCCCAAAACTCCTCGTCTCCAACAAGCCCGATTCAACGGCACCGTTCGTGGATGGGACAGGATCTCATGCAGGAGCATTACTTGGTGATGTTCGTCACGACCCGTTCCAGTCTGGCGGTCTTGAGACCCCGGCACATGACCGTGTCGAGGCCGGAGCAATTCACCGGGCACACAAAGGCGTTTTGTTTATCGATGAAATGAACACGCTTGAACTTACTTCCCAGCAGAGTCTCCTTACCTCTCTACAAGAAGGCGAATTCCCTATAACCGGTCAGTCTGAGCGTTCATCCGGTGCAATGGTCCGTACAGAACCGGTACCCTGCCGATTCCTGATGATCGCCGCGGGAAATCTTGATGCTGTCCAGCATATGCACCCGGCTCTTCGAAGCCGTATCCGCGGGTATGGATACGAGGTGTACATGAGTGAGACTATGGACGATACACCTACAAACCGGGCAAAGCTTGTCAGGTTCGTTGCTCAAGAGGTCAAAAACGATGCGAAGATCCCGCATTATGATCCATCGGGGGTCTCTGAGATCCTTCGCGAGGCCAAACGCCGGTCCGGCAGAAAAGGTCATCTGACGGTGAAGCTGAGAGATCTTGGCGGTCTTGTGCGTGTCGCTGGCGATCTTGCCATTCAGGAAGGTTCAGCAGTGACATCCATGCATCATGTGGTCTCAGCAAAGCAGATCGCACGATCCGTTGAAGACCAGATCTCCGACGAGTACATTCGTCGGACCCGCGACTATGATCTGACGATCGTCTCCGGTAGTCTAGTTGGTAGAGTGAACGGACTTGCCGTAGTGGGCAGTGATGCCGGTTCAGTTCTTCCTATCACGGCCGAGGTCACCCCATCACAGGGAGTCGGAATGGTCATCGCGACTGGTCTTCTCAAAGAGATCGCTCAGGAGTCCATCAAAAACGTGAGCGCTCTGATCAAGAAGTTCTCAGGAACAGATATCCGTAAAGTGGATATCCATGTTCAGTTCATCGGGACCTACAACGGTGTTGAGGGCGATTCAGCCTCCGTTACTGTAGCAACAGCCGTAATAAGTGCCCTTGAAGACATCCCGGTCCGCCAGGATGTTGCAATGACAGGATCCCTCTCCGTTCGTGGAGATGTTCTTCCGATCGGCGGCGTCACCTACAAGATCGAAGCGGCCGCAAAAGCGGGAATACGAACAGTCATCATCCCGCAGTCGAACCTTGCGGATGTCCTTATCGAAGAAAGATATAATGATATGGTCACCATCATCCCGGTCACAAGGATCGAGGAAGTACTCAGATACGCTCTCGTTCCTGAGGACAAGGTGAAATTCGAGGAGAAACTTCTCCAGATCGGAAAGCATATGGACATCCCCAAGATGCCGATGCCTGCTGATAAAGTCGAGGCGTGAAAGCCCCCCTTATCTTTTTTTCACTCTGTTCATTCTCTGCAATGTCATATTAGATTACTATTTTTTGTATGAAAAAACCTAAGGTATATCTAGCCCAACGTCGTATTTTACTTATTTACGTGATGCTATGACGAAATATCTATTCAATGAAGGCATAGTTTGGGAAGACCGCCGAAAGAGGTCGTATCTGGTCCCTTATATCATCATCTTCATCATCTTTGCAGTGATCGCAGTTTTCATCTGGGTTGCCGTACCGCTCCAGGCTCTTATTCCAGCGATAGGCCCTATCCTTCCTCTCTGGCTGGTTTCTCACGATCTCGTTATCATGATCATTGTTACGGTCGTATCTGGGTTGATCGCCTTGATCACCCTTATATGCGGCATGATAAAGCTCAACCGCCCTCGTCTGTATCTGACGCCGCGAAGACTTTGTCTCATGATGGGGATCGGATCGTACAAAGAGGCTCGTTTTGACAAGATCGATGCGATCATGGTAAAAAAAGATACGATCATCATCTCGGCCGGAGGAACCAAAGTGATAAAATTCGGTCCGATCAGCGATCCGTATGCGACCAGAAATGCCATCGTCGGGCTGATCACCTTCGAGATAAAACCTCCAGAGGATGATACCATCGTCTTTGAAAAGGCCGTTCCAATTCTAAAAGAAGAGGACGACGTCTTTGATGCGGATATCATCTGATCCGCATACCATAGCTTTTTTCATTCTCTTCTGCCTAAAAAATCAGAAGATATGTTATTCTCTAGGATCAAATAATACCTCAGACGATCATGGAAAAAATACGATATTATGACATCCGTTACGTCAGAGGGACGACCACGTCCATCCAGACGGAGAACCGGGTCATCGAAAATGCCGGCTCCTCATTTTACGGAAAAGCCCTCTTCCGAGTTTTAGGTGAGAACGGCTGGGGGTACTATTGTGCCTCCTCCATCGATATGGACGACAAAAAAATGAAGGAGTTCTGTATCCAGAAAGCCGCCGCATCTGCAAGACTGACAGGAGTTCGTGCCGATATAGCCGACGTGCCAATGGGTTCTCCGCGTTCCTGGGTGTGCTCGGCAAAAGAGCAGGCACAAACACCACTCGAAGAAAAGGCGGCGCAGCTTCTTCTTCTCGAGTCATCCGCAAAGATCCCTGAGATCAGCAGCACCTCGGCACGATACTCCGAGCAGTATCAGGATGTTATCTTCGAAGATTGTAATGGGTACTCGGCGACCTCCTCGACCTGCCGTACCCTTTTTACCATTTCAGCGGTCGCTAACCGTGGTGCCGACATGCAGATGAACTATGAACAAGAGGCAGTGGTTGGTCCCCTTTCATTAAAAGAGTACATCCATTACGGCGAGAAATGTGCGAAGCGGGCCGTTGATCTGCTGGATGCCTCAGTCGTTTCCGGTGGACGCATGCCTGCCGTGCTTGATCCTGCCATCGGCGGGGTGTTTGCTCACGAAGCGGTCGGTCATGCAAGCGAAGGAGACGCCGTCAGAGATGGGGTATCTGTTCTTGCCGGCAAACTAGGTGAGTCGGTTGGCTCCTCTTTAGTCACGATCATCGACGACCCTTCTATGCATGGATATGGCTATGAACCGTTCGATGCAGAGGGAGTTGCTACCGGACCGACCGAGCTGATCAAAAATGGGATCATGCACAAATACATGCATTCTCGCGAGACACTTGCAGCCGTTGGCCTTGAGACCGGGGACGCGGGGCACGCAAGGGCCGAACCTGGTATGCAGCCTCTGGTTCGAATGAGTAACACATACATCAAAGAAGGCGACGCCGCGTATGACGAGATCATCTCTGAATGTAAAAAAGGCGTTCTCCTGATCGGTTCACGCGGGGGTCAGGTCGATCCAGGACGCGGAGCTTTCCAGTTCAATGCAAAGTATGGATATCTGATAGAACATGGAGAAACCACAAAAATGATCCGGGACGTATCCCTTTCAGGCGACATCCTCTCAGTCCTGCACAACATCGCTCTCTGCGGCAAGGAACGCAAGATGTCCTCAGGAATGTGCGGAAAAGGGCAGTCTGTTCCTGTTTCTGACGGAGCTCCTTATGTTTATCTGACAGAAGCTCTTGTGGGGGGTGGTGGAAGTGTCTGAACTCGACATCGACAAGATCCTTTCATATGGCGAGAAACTCGCTGATGAGGTGGAGGTCTTTGTTCTTGATTACTCAGACATCTCTCTCGAACAGCGGGAGATGCATATCGCCTCGGTCTTCGAACATGCCGGTAGATCGGTCTATCTGCGGGTGGTCAAAGATAACCGCGTAGGTATTTCAGGGACGTCAGACGTTCTTCGATGGAAGGACTGTGTTGATATGGCCTTATCGTCCGCGAAACTTTCTGAGCCTGTACCAGGGTGGAGCGGTTTTCCACAAAAAGCCGAACTCCCGGCAGGTCAGGATCCATTAGACAAAAATATCACTGTGAGCCCTGGACTTGCGGCCGAATACCTTGAACGGATGAATACTGTTGCCGAGAAACATCCCGAGGCACGTGTCGTTACAGGTGGAGTTTCTCTTTCTACTGGCACCTCGACCATTGCAAACTCGAACGGCGTATATTACACGCGTGAAATGTCCGGGATCTCACTTGGCATGGATGCGATATGTGAGAACTCGACCGGGTACGATTACGATTCGAGCCCGTTCTTGGACCGTGTCGAACCAGAGAAAATCGGTGAAGAAACCACCTTTTGGGCGACCGCTTCCAGAAACGGTGTTGATGTCGAGACGAAAAAATATGACGTGGTCTTTTCTGAACATGTCGTAGCATCCCTCATCCTCGATCTGTTCACGGAGGCAGTGAGTGGCAGAAATGTTCTCTTTGGTAAATCGATCTATGCCGGCAAACTCGGCGAGCAGATCCTTCACCCAACGATTTCCATCTCTGATATCCCCATGGATCCGGCAGGCTCTGCATGGAAGAGGTTCGACTCCGAGGGGACATTGACCTCGGACATGAACATCGTTCAAAACGGTGTGCTCTCCGGATTTATGTATGATGTGAAGACGGCGTCCCAGGCAAAGGTCACCTCCACTGGACACGCTCACCGGGCAGGAAACGGGGCGACGCAGATCGGACCGCATTGTCTGCGAGTGACCGCACCCGTCTTGGATGTTATGGATTCACCGTGTCTGTTCGTTCGTGAGGTCATCGGAGCACATACCGCAAACTCCCTTACCGGTGAGTTTTCGGTGGAGGTCGCCAATGCATTCTTTGCTGAGTCAGGCAAGTTTGTCCAGCCGGTGAAGAAAGCCATGATCTCCGGGAACATCTTTGACATCCTTAGAGGCGGAGTGAGCATCTCGGCTGAAACAAAAACGTTCGATGGTGCCGTCGTTCCGAAAATGCTGATCGAAGGAATGCAGGTTATTGGATAGATTAGGGTTAAGTATATCCCTTTTCATAGAGATAGTATCACTTACAGCTATGCCAAACGATCATACCATGATCCGTATCCCGACGTATATCCCCTCCGTCGACAAAATTCTTGGAGGGGGTCTTCCGCTCGGTTCGACGATATTACTTATTACGGAGCCCGGAGCAGGTGGAGCTGAGTACCTTTTTAGCTCTGTTGCGAACTACGTTCAGGAGATAACAGGGGACAATCCGCCTGTAAAAAATGCAAGACAACCAGATTATTTATATTTTTACTCCCCCAAAGCATCACGGAACCAGTTTATACGCAGTATGAAGCAACAGTTCAGTTATCTGAACACGATCGATTTTGAAGGTGAAGTCCTGGATAAACGAGTCTTCTATGTGGATGTGGGTGACATATATTACGCCAGAACGACCGTTCCTCTTTCCTGGTACTCCGAGAGGACGATCTCGGCGCATCTGATGGATCTCCCCCAGTATGATGAATATGGAGGCATAGGATATCTGGTGGGCATTGTGGAAACCATCCCTGAGTACTCCATGGTGTTTCTCGACTCATTGACCCCGTATATCCCGTATTTCAGCGATCCGGAAAAATGGCGTGAACTCGTATTTTTGATGTATGGTCTCTCACGAGCAGCAAAGAAACGTAATCTCACCTTTGTGGTTGCCATTACGAAAGGTATTATTTCGGATATCCAGGAGACCGCACTCGGCAACGCATTTGACGGTATCATGCGTCTGGTCTGGCAAAAAAGTCAGTCCTCCATGTCGAGACAACGACAGATGTATATCGAAAAATTTGCGAACGTGTTGTCATTGCTTTCATCAACCGATATTGCCACATTTAATGTAGCCATATCTCCCGATACGGGTTTTGAGATATCAAATCTCAGGAGGATAGCATAATATGACAGATCCTACACAACCCAAAAAACTTATTCCGACCGGCATTCCAGGTCTGGATGATATGATCGGCGGCGGTTTTATCAAAAGTTCGGTTTTCGTCCTGATTGGAGAGACCGGTACCGGTAGAACGATGGTTTCATTCCAGTTTCTTCATCAGGGGTTGCTTGATGGCGAGAAAGTGATGTACATCAGTATGTTCAATCCGGTCGAACAGCTCAGATCAAGTTTTATTTCGAAGTATCCGGATATGGCGGATCGTCTCGATAAAGATCTCTTTATCGTTCTGCTGCCACCTGAGATTTTTTTGACATTCTCATCCCGTCTTGGTAATAACGTGGCTATGATGATCCAGGAACTTGGCATAAGCCGTGTTGTTGTCAATCCATTCTCTGCCTTGGAAGAGGCGCTTCTCACCCCAACTGGATTTAAATCGACCGAGTTGAACTTGGTCTATCAGTCTCTGCGTTCGACCGGGGCAACTATAATACTTCATATAAACTCAGGTCCGGCTGATGTGTTTTCCAGTAAATTTGGATTTTCAGAGCTATTCGCCGATGGGGTTGCATGTATGTTCCGAGAGTTTCAAGACAACGATCATATGCAGCCCTACCACATGCCGTTTGTTCTTCTGAAATCCCGCGGTCCTATCACAAAAACAGCCAAATTAATTAAGTATGACGATACTGGTATGTTTACGCTGCAGTCTCCGGTCAAATAAGAAATTTTTATTTTTTCCTTAAGAAATACCTTATTAATACTGAAGAATCTATATACTATCATACATGGATCAGTCAGATAGAAGTCCGAGCATCCCAGCTTTGAAACGTCCGATTCCGAGAAGGAAAAGAAAGGATCGATTATTTACACCGTCGGTGCTCGTTTTGATGAGTGCAGTTTTCCTTATCCTGATCGGTATATTACTTGCAGTCTCAAGTGCGGCCGGTTTTTTTTATCAAAACAATCCACCACCCGGGATCATAACCGTCACGCCGGCTCCACCGATCCCGGTCTCCCCAATGGGAACGACAGATTTTACACCTTGTTCATCGATTGGGAAGGTCTGTGTTGCAGATGATCCGCATGGTTTTTTCGAATCGTTCTGCATTGAAACTGATCTTGGAGATACCACGTATATCTATTATGATAATATAACATATCCGCATTATTCGTTTTCTGGAAAAACGTCACTGAAAGGGGTGGGTCTCTATCCTGTAACGGAGATGATCATTGATTACCGCGTTCCAGATGTAACGGTCAAAAAAGTTCTTGTTGACAAGGAGATCATTGAAAAAGGAATTCTTATTGATAGAACCTACAAGACGGTCTATGTGACATATCCGGATCCTGAAGCCGAATGTGAGATCAAGATCTATGATGGATCTGGATATCTTATGGCTGCCGAAGGATTTGGCGGCCAGTATGATTCCGGGAAGAAGGATACCTTCATGTTTCTTAAGGAGGGAAACTATACGATCGAGATGACGGGAAAACGTATAGAATTCAACGTATCCATAATAGAAAATATATTTATTAAATCATAATTCCAAAGAATCATATGACGGAAAACGGATAGCATTCAACGTCTCCATCATAAAAAAATAAGTTTATTTTAGATAACAATTCCAAAGAACGAGAGAACGATAAGCAAAACTGCTCCAAGGATCCCTCCAACCGCACATACGATAACCTGAAATACGTTAAGGTCGCCGATCGGTGCAAGGTGTAGCCACGAAACGATTAACAGAACCACAACACCTACTATAGCATTGATCAAAAGTTTAAGTCCGTTTCTCAGAATGAAAAACAGTACGGCGCAGATCACTACTGCGATTATGATCATCATAATTGTTGCTAAAATATCCATGTAATTAGATGTATCCAACTAGAATATATGCCTTTGTTAATCTCTTCCTTTATATGGGATAAATAGAATGTTTCCCAGCTGATGGAACTGTGCCCCCGTTTTGCTTGCAATACTGACCATTGGTTTTTTCGTCATGATTATTCGAAAACTCTAAACCCCTGCAACCCTTTTTTTATTATATGCAGCGTCATGTCCTCCTGACCGGTAATATCCAGGTGGGAAAAAGCACCATCATCAAAAAAGTCATCGATGCGTTAGACATCAGGCCTGGCGGATTCAAAACATGTTGGGGGGCTGCTCGTCCAGATGGAACTGCGGATCTGTTTCTTTTAGGTATGGACGAGACCCCCTCGTCAAATAAGATCGCGGCCCGCCGGCTTGGGTCTGGGCGTGGCGTGACCGCGTTTCCTGAGGTCTTCGATACGGTGGGTCCTCGTCTGTTTGATGAAGCCTCCCACTCCTCTCTTATCATTATGGACGAGCTCGGATTCATTGAAAAAAATGCCATGGCATTCCAGAATGCTGTTTTGTCCACCTTGGATGGATCCATCCCCGTCTTAGGCGTGGTCAGAAATATGCAGACACCGTTCCTCGATACGGTACGGGCGCATCCGAATGTGGATGTCATTTTTGTAACCGAGAAAAACCGCGATGATATTTTCCTGCAGATCCTTGACCTGTTCAAAAAAAGTTATTCGAGATAGGGTTTTATCTCGGTAAATATTTCATCGATCAGGATCTTTGCTTCAGCGGGGTCCTGTGATTCTGCGAAGAACCTGACCAGTGGTTCGGTCCCTGATGGTCGAATAAGTGCCCAGGCACCGCCTCTTGTTATACGGACCCCGTCACGATCATCTATGGGACAGTTCGCGAAGTATTTTTTCATGTGGGCAACGACCTCTTTTGCCCGCGTGGTCTTTCGTTTTTCTTGATACATGGTGAACTTTGGAAGTTCTTCGATGAGCTTTGAAAGCGGCTCGGATTTTGCTGCAACAAACCCAAGCATCGTTGCTGCGCTCATCCCGCCGTCTCTGCAGAACTGGTGTTTGGGATAAATGATCCCGCCGTTTCCTTCACCGCCGATCACGATGTTCTCTTTGTTTGCAATGAGTTCCCGCATGGTCCGTGCCACATAGATGCTTCCAACGACCGTGTAGGTGGTCGTACAGTTGTATTTTTTACCGACCTCTGCGACGATACCGGATGTACTGACCGGAGTTACGATCACACTGCCGGGATTTTTCTCGCAGAAGTAGGAGGCGAGCAGAGCAAACGTGATGTTTCCATCCATGAAGGTACCGTTTTCATCAACGAAGATCGCCCGGTCAGCGTCTCCGTCATGTGCCACACCAAATGCTGCTCCCGTTGCCTGGACAAGTGCTGAAAGATTGGCAAGCCCTTCGGGGCTTGGCTCCGGAAGTCTTCCCGGGAAAAGTCCGTTGAACTCAGCGTTGATGGTATGAACATTGCACCCGAGTCTACGAAGGATCTCTGCCGTTGTCGCGGCAGCAGGTCCATTTCCAGGATCAACTGCGACCGTGATCCCTTTTCCACAGTCTTTTGGAAACTGTACAACGATCGAATCGATATAGAGTTTACGTGCCTGCGGTTCTTCTGTGCAGTTTCCAACTTTGTCCCATGCGGACACGACCGATCTTTTTTGGATCAGTATGTCTTCGAGTTCGAGTGTGCGCTCATCGCCCATCTCGGTGCCGTCTGCTTCGATGATCTTTATACCGTTATACTCTGGTGGATTGTGTGATGCGGTGATCATTACGCCGCCGTCGAGTTTGTGATCGAGAATGAGGTACTGAAGGCATGGTGTTGGGACCACGCCAAAATCGATGACATCACATCCACATGCCATAAGCCCGGCTCGGACCGCGGCTCCAAGCGCAGGACCGGATGTTCTGGTATCTCTGCCGAGGCCCACGGTTTTTCCTTCACCGAGCATCGTTCCAAATGCTTGTGCAATACCAAGGGCAAATACCGGCGTCATATCGACCCCGGTCACTCCGCGAACACCATTTGTCCCAAAGTATTTCTTTTCACGTTTTTCGAATGCCATGTTTACAACCGTCTTTGTAGGAGTATGGGTGGTCGATAATAATAAGGGTTGAGAAAAAAAGTTTGGTTATTGATAATTATCAATCGTCTTCTTCGTCATCCTCATCTTCAGATTCGCCCCGCCTGTTTCTAAGAAAAACGTTTGCAGACTCGCCTAGTTTTCGCATGATCTCGCTTATTTTATCCTCGATGTCGATCTCGTCATCGATCTCGAGGGTGGTCCCTTCTATCTCAAGCAGGAATCTTGCGACCTCGCTTGATTCAAAAAGGATGTCGTCAAGTTCATCCAGAGTGAAAAATCCGCACATCGCCCCATAGAAAAAGGTTGCGCCGGATTTTCTGACCTTTTTCTTGAATGCGCTTCGTGCCTGATTCACAGCCTGGGGGCTATATGGTTCCTCCATGAACGGGCAAAGTTCCGGGAGGTGCTCCCCGATGAATGTCATCTCGGCGCCGTAGGGTGTTTTGAAATCTGAGCAGAGGCGGGCGATCGCCCATTCGCGTGCGGTTATGTAGGTTCGTTTTCTCAGAAAGACGTTGACCTTTCTGTAGGTGGCTCCGTCAACTTTTTTAAATTTTTGGTATTTGTTGATCTCTTCACTGCGGCTCTCATCGACGTACCGGTCGTTTTCGGTCGAAGAAGTTTCTTCAATGAGGTGTTCGTATTCTTCCATTGCTTAATTAGAATATAGGGGCGCCATGTGTATTTTAGGGTTTGCTGATTTGTTTTCAAAGTCAATTTTACATATAGCATCATAAGGTTTATTGAGGGTGCAGATTTGGTCATTTCATGTAAAGAGTTGCTACTCCAGGGTGTTGTCCCTGTAATTTTTCTAAAAAAAGGAGCAGTTATTCGCCGTTTGCGAGCGGGAAGTAGCTGCGATATGCTTTTTTGCGCTGTTCGAGATCGGTGTGGATGTAAATTTCTGTTGTCTGTATGGAGTTATGCCCGAGATTTTCCTGAACGACACGGAGATCATGGGAACGTTTGTAGAGTTCACTTGCATAACTGTGCCTGATCTTATGGGGCGTGATACCTTTTGGTGCATAGAGATTGAAGATGTGCTGCACGGTCCTTGGTGAGATGGTGTTCCCGTTTCGGCCTTCAAAAACTGGGCCGCTTTTTTTACCGTTCAGATGTTCTTGTATCTGGGCAAGCGTGTCTGGATCGCAGAATACGATCCGAATTTTCCCTCCTTTCCCTCTAACGCGAATCGTTTCCTCTTCGAAATCTATATGTTCTGCTAAAACCCCGCAAACCTCAGAAATACGCATTCCAGTCGCGTAAATCGTTCTAATAAGGAGTGCATCCCGAGGTTTTTCAAGTGATGCAAGGAATGTCATCACCTCATTATGCTTGAGATATATAAGTTCCCGATCCTTGATTTTGGGCCGATCGATCTTGGCCATGGGATTTGCTTCGGTTATGTCTTGGTTGATCAGGTACTGATAAAATGAGCTGAGGGCCGAGTCATACTGGTGCAGACTTGCCGCGCTCAGCTTTCTTTCGTCACGGATCAGGGTGAAAAAATCTCCGATCTCATACGAATTTGCATCGATTTCAGCTCCCATACCACATTTATTCAGCTCTTTGCAGGATGTCGGCAGCACTCCGTCATTTTCCTTTAAGTGTGTTTCATATTTTCCAAAAAGTTTTAGGATCCTTCCGTATGCCTCGATCGTATTCTCTGCATAGTTCTTCGTCTGAAGATTGCTGAGGTATCGCGGTATCCAAATGCTGAAGGTTCGTTTTGGGGGTGCCATTTTGCTTGATTATCTCTTGGCTCTTCGTAATGATAATGATTGCGCATAATACCTATTATGCGCAATTATTTGAGATTTTTGAAACTCAAAAATAAGCTATATTATGGCTCAATTTTAAAATCAAGGCCTAAATATTGATTTTTAATAGTTTTATATGATTTAATATAATTTAGGGTGGATTGCCGAACTGTTTTTCCATGTTGGTTCAGTTGAAGGTAATAGCGGACTTTTGTGGGTCTGTAGTAGCTCGAACGATGGATCATATTACCTTGGTTCCAAAAGGCTGGCAAATCGAAGATGTGAAGGCAGTATTTTTCGAAATTTTGGAAAAAATCTGAAACTACATAACAAGTATTTCTGCAGCTTCATTGGCTCATATTTTCTCGCCCGGAAAAATACGTGAGTTCTTTATCTAGAGTTCGACCACCATCAGTATGGATCATGAACATCACCTGATAAAATAAAAGAGTAAATATTTAAAGTAGATTCGCAAGTGCGTATTGATATGAGGAAAAACTTGAAAACAACGATACTTGTCAAGGATCTCAAAGGCAAAATATGTTTTAAGTATGAGTGCATCGAATGGTAAGATAACTAGATGCTGGACAATATATTAGATGGAGAACGCCCAGAGCACAGATATACATGCGAGTTTTGTGCGCATTATATTGGCAACGAAACATATCTAGCATTTCCGGAAGGTATTCCTTTAGATATATGGGCGGCCGCCAAAGTCCCAACCGTCTGCAATAAAGCAAAATACATCAGTAGAATTACAAAATAACAATTATTTTCATCCACATCGCAATAATCAATAGAGAGAGAGCTCCTATTATTTTACTTATTCGTATTTCTCGCACTGATAAAATACGCGAGATCTTTTTTCCATAGTGCGGTATCCTCCAGTATATATCCTGCTGATCTAAACGAAGTTTCCTTTATGATTGGTTTTTTATGTCTCATTATGGAGTTTGGTGTAGCATGTATCGAGAACCTCACCCTAATTTCATTTGAGATAGCCCTTCGCACTACCGAATAAACCATATGATGCTATACAAATTATTGATTTCAAAATATTCTATTTCAGCCCACCTCGTACATGAAAACCATTATTATATCTCCCGCATCATCTAACGACGAACAACATGGCAATCCTGAAAATACGGGGTGGTGATCTCGATCTTGTCGAGTATGACTTCACCTCCTTTCACCCTGGAGAACATATTTACACAGACATTCCTGTCGTAAAATCTCCAGTACCGCAAAAAGGATCATTTAATGTCACCGTACCGTCACGTATCCATCTAACTGTACTAGACATGAACCGTTTTTCGCCGGGAAAGCCGGGTGGCGGGGGTATTGGGTTTGCTTTGCAGATCTATAGTAACGCAACCGTTTCATGCACTTCTGGAAAAACGGTCATTGATTCCTCACGGGCTCTCTTGATCGAGCATCTGGTTGCCGCATTCAAAGCGATCACAGGATATACCGGAGGATTTGATATTCGGACCGGGGCTCATGGAAAAGAACACGTCGGTCTTGGCTCAACATGTACGATCGCCTCTGCCGTCGTATCTGCTATGAATGAAGCGCTGGGTCGTCCACTCACATATACTAATATTCGCCGGCTGATCGGGCACAACTATGTTGAAGAAACCAACGAACCGGGGCTACTCGCATTCGGCTTCGAGACCGGTGTCGGCGCGGCGACCTCGATATATGGCGGTATGAACGTTCTCGGTGATCAGCTGACCCACGTATACCAGCATTCTTTTGCTGAAGACAAAAACGTCTTCATCATTACACCAAATATCCATCCAGAAGATGACAACTCCGGTCTTGAGGAGTTCTCCCTTCTCATGACCCGGGCACGGACCCTTGATTACCGCGACCGTGAACTCAAAGCATATATGATCATGATGGACATGATCCCGGCGATCGAAAAAGGCGATCTCAAAAAGATGGGTGACATTATGTGGGAGATCGAATTCCGCGGCTCAAAACGCGCAGAGGTCCAGCATCACACATTTATTATATATCAATATATGAATGCACTCAGACAGGCGGGACTTGAGTTCGTTGCCATGAGTTCGGTCGGTCCTTCCATATGTGTGGTCACCGAAAAAACCGAAGAAGAGATGAAACCGATCTTGGACGTGATCGGCCTTGAGATATCGGTGGTCACAAAGGTCGATAACACCGGGATCCAGATCACCAAAAATTAAATCGCAATATGTAACGGGAACAATTTCCCAGAGAAAAGTATTATGCCTAGGCTCTTCAAAGAATAGCATGTATGAATGTTAAACTTCTCGGGGGTGTGTTTGTTGTACTTCTGGCCACTGTGTGTGTCGCTGGTTGTATAGGAACTACAACTCCGGTGGTTATTGCTCCTGATGCTTTGATTGGTACCTGGGTCGGGATAGATGACGGAGGACCCGTTACCAATGATCTAACGCTGATATGTGATGAAGGCAGTTCAGCAAAACTGACTGGACGCTTTATCGGCGGCGGGATGAGCAAAACTATGAATGCGAGTCTGCAATGGGAATATACAGCGGGTAATCAATTTATTTTGAAGAGCGGGGACAACGAACTTGCGACCTATCTGACCGGTGATACCCTCACTATAACGATCAATCCAAAGAAGATGGGTATTGCCGACTTTGATATCGATTATGATATCTTAATGAGACGGTCCTGAAGCGTTCCAGTCGGTTCTGCTCCGACAAGCCTCACGTCTTGACGTGTAATACGTGTACCATCCAAGTTCGCTGTCGAGGAGATGTATCACCCAATCTCGATCAGGATGGATAACTCTTTTTTTTTAATTTCTGCACAGACCTCCCACTGATCTATTTTCGTTTTCACCACGGTGGTTCAGCATTACACATTTATCATATATCAGTACACGAACGCGCTCAGACAGGCGGGACTTGAGTTGATCGGTCCTTCCATATGCGTGGTCACCGAAAAAACCGAAGAAGAGATAAAACCGATCTTGGATGTGATCGGCCTTGAGATATCGGTGATCACAAAAGTTGACAACACCGGGATCAAAATAACTAAAAATTAAGTCGCATCAAGTAGCCGGAATAATACCTGCAGAGAAAAGTATTAATTCTCTTCTCTTCCAAGATTAGCATATATGAATGTTAAACTTCTCGGGGGTGTGTTTGTTGTACTTCTGGCCTGCGTGTGTGTCGCTGGTTGTGTGGGAAACTCAACTCCAATAGAAACTGCTCCGGATGCCCTTGTCGGGACCTGGGTTGGTGTCGAAAATGGCTTGCTCGTTTCCTATGATCTGAAGATGGTATGCAATGAAGATGGTTCTGCAAAATTGACCGGAAGCTTTAGCGGAGGCGGCATGAGCAAAAATATGAATGCAAATCTGAAATGGGAATATGTTTCAGGGAACCAATATGTTGGGAAGAGCGGTGACAATTCACTTGCTATCTACCTGACGGGAGATAAACTTACCATCACAGTCAACCCAAAGAAGATGGGTATTGCCGATTTTGATATCGATTATGATGTCAATATGAAACGTTCGATCGGTGCCGTTTCGACCGCCACTCCCACGAAGACCCCAACAGTCATTCCAACCACCACATCTCCCGGTGCGGTTGTAGGAAGTTGGAAAGGTGCCGAAAAAGGAGTTGTTTCCTATGATATTACCATGATTTACAAAGCAGATCAGACCGGTACGATCACTGGTGTATTTGATGTAATGGGACAAAGCAAGTCCTTTACCAAGGATGTTACTTGGGAATATGTCAATGAAAACAAGTATCAGGCAAAGTACGGGGCGGAGATCCTGCCTCTGCAGCTCGTAGGAACAGAGCTTGTTGTAACACTTGTACCGTCCAAGCTCGGCGTTGAGGGAATGGATAACCCGCTCTCGATCCCGACCAGTAAAATCTAACCCTAACTTTTTTTGGTTCTTGGACAAATCGAGTTTTTATAGAAACATCAAAAAGCTGTTCATCGAAGATTTTAGTATCAGACTTTCGTGCAAAGATTTTTTTAAAACAATAGAAATAGCAACTACTGATATGAGATGGTTTGATGAATAAGTACTTCATCTGGATTCTATTATGATAGTGCTAAGTTTATAAAATACTGGATGATCCGTCAGTAACTCGCCCCATCACTCAGGTAAATGATATAGAATACACCTTCAGCAGTGATGAACTTCCGTCCGCAAAGATCCCGCGAACAGCGACCTTTCTGACACCTGTTACCCCATTACAGACCCCGGAATATCGCACCTCCCCCTTGCCTTCTGAAGGTGCCGGCATCCTAGAAACTGTATCCGATAGAGGCACCCCTTCGATCTCTAAAACAAGCGTGAAGAGCTCAATGATCCTTCGCCCTCCATGGGTCGTTACTACTATATCACCCCCAGAAATCATGATATTAAGTACCACATCTGGGTCCTCAAGAGATTTATGAAACATAAAATTTGATCCTAAAAATCCGGCAAATACGGCAACACCAAATACAACGAACATAATGAAAACAAAAAATGCTATCACAAATCTGCGTTTTTTCTTTGGGTTCTCTCTTTTATATACGCGTGCCATAATTATTTTTTGAAACAGTGTTAAAGGTCAACAATAATTTTTATGATCAAATCCAGAGAGATCCTAGATTGTTTCCAAACTCCATCTTAATAAATAAAATCTCGTTTGAAATCATCATCTTGTCATAGAAATAGGGACATCCCCATAACCAATAATTAAGTATAACTTGTTGAATATGGCTTCTTATATATTATAAATATATCACATATGGCAGATGTGCGCGTGTTATCATCTAAACTACTGATATAATGTTGCTTTATTATGGATAAAACTGCTAATTATACAAATGATATATCTCTTTCTATAAACAAAATCTTCTTAATAATCCGTGTGTATCAGGAATTTATTTGCCTCATACTCTGTTGATATAACATCCCGATCGTTATCTGATTTGACCGAGTTTTTCCATGTGTGACCTGCTCACTTTTTTTCTTTCTCTTAGACGCCCTAAAACAGAATCATGATTACTCTCAGCAACACAACATTACTATCAACCATACTTTCAGAGAGACAAAATTTCGAGAATACACATGCAAAAAATACAATTCGTAGAACAAATTGTTGAGTCCACTGTGGTGAACTCCTACTTCCTGGTCAAGCGTGCAGAACTTCGAAGCAAACGCGGCGAGCAGTTTGCCCATCTTACCCTTGTTGACAAAACAGGCGTCATCGAAGGAAAATTTTATGGAGAAAAAGCAGTTGATGTCCCAAGGAGCATACAGGTTGGCCGCGTTTACAAAATATCTGGTGAAGGCAGAGTCAGTCAGATCGGCGAACGGTATATTTTCTCCGACTCGGCCGAAGCCATCAAAGATATCTTCGCCGGACCGGTAAAACTCACTCCCAGCCATGAATACGCGTTCGTCTATACGCCTGCAAAACTCGAAGAGAATGCTTTTGAGATCCAGAAGATCGTTGGAAGCATCAGAAACACCGATCTCAAACTTTTCGTTACCTGCTGTCTTGACGCACGATTTTACGAATGCCCCGCCGCCATCCGCCGCCATCATGAATACACCGGCGGCCTCTGTGAACACTCACTCGAGACCGTTCGAATAGCGCTTTCTCTTATCGATACAATTTCCAGATCTGACATAAATCGGGACATGGTCATCGCCGGTTCCGTTCTTCATGACATAGGCAAAATATTCTGCTTCGACAAAGTCGGGTATGGCTACGTTCCAAATGACACCTACAACCTCATAGAACACATCACCATGGGGATCATGTACATCGATGAGTACAAACACATCCTCTCTGATGCCCAGCTCCTTCAGCTTAGGCACATCATTCAGTCTCACCACGGCTCGTACGGCGATGTGATCCCGCTCACCATCGAGGCCTGGCTCGTTCACAAAGCAGATTCAGACAGCTCTCTTCTTCGAAGTATCATCGACGATCTTGCAGAAACACCAACCGGTCAGAAGAAAAAAGGTCTGCGTTCCGAGAAATTTTTATGGCATGCAGTGTGATCGGTGTGCAAGTACAGCCAACAGTTTATAACAAAGTTGAACTATAGTAATTATGTAAGGACATCACCCATGGAACATGCAGATATCATATCAGGAGCTTATATCTATACTAAAGAGGCGTTTTTCGGCCTGAAAAAATTACCCAGATGGATCGTTCTTTTTCTTTATTTGGTCATCCCGATCCTCATGGGCCTCGCCATTGTCTCCTTTATATTTCAGATCATCGTTCTGCCGCTCCTTATAAGCGCATTAGTCAACGAGAACTTCGGATTCACTGCGGCAAGCCTCTCGGCACTCCTGCAGTATTTGGCCGTCGTCATCAGTCTTTCCTGTGTCTTCTTTGTCCCCCTGACCCAAGGATACTGTTATCGGATCGCCAAAAACTACAGGTCTGAACTCCCAGAGCACAAGAATATCTTGGCACTCTTTTTCAGCGGATGGCGTGTCAATTTTGTGATCCTTTACTACGCGATCCCGATGATCGTCATCTCACTGATCTACGCGATTTTTTTCTTTTATCTATTCCCAAAAGCAGGGCTGTATGCCACGATAGATGTCATGGCTCTGGACAGCCTGATGACCGTTCTCATAACCATGTCATATATGGTAATCGAGTTCATCACGTTGATCCTGGTCTCCCTTTTTACGTTTATGGGGTTCGTGCATCTGACAAGATCACGCTCGCTTCGACAGGCGACCGATATCCGTGCCATCACCGATATCATTAAAAAGATCGGCTGGTACGATTATATCCTCTCACTCGTTATCATGAGCATTTTCTTCCTGGTGATCACGTTCGTCCTTGTCACTTCTGCACAGATATTTGCCTATAACGGTGTGGCTATCGTGGTCCTTATTGGTCTGTATCTGTTCGTTATGATCCCGACCGTCGTGTTTTTCGTCAGATATCTCTCCGAAATATATGATACAGCATTCCATATCCAAGAGGAGGACAATGTTGACTTCGATGACTTCTGAGCATGCTTGAACAGTTTTCTCTTCAGTCCTCATACTCTCCGAAAGGGTCTCAGCCAAAAGCGATCGAAGAGTTGACCGATGGTCTTGTCTACGGTGAACAATATCAGACACTTCTTGGAGTTACCGGCTCAGGCAAGACCTTTACGATCGCAAACGTGATCCAGAACATGCAGCGGCCGACCCTTGTTCTGGCCCACAACAAAACTCTTGCTGCCCAGCTCTACAATGAGTTTAAAGACTTTTTTCCAAACAATCATGTTGAGTATTTCGTCTCGTACTATGACTACTATCAGCCTGAAAGTTACATCGCGAAAAAAGATCAGTATATAGAAAAGGACGCGTCCATCAATCCAAAGATCGAGATGATGCGGCTTGCTACTACGGCGTCCCTTCTCTCGCACAGGGACACCATTGTGATCGCGTCCGTTTCCTGTATCTACGGTCTTGGTAACCCGGAAAATTTCCAGAAGCTTGGGTTTGAGGTCAGGCAGGGGCAGATCATCAGCCGCCGTGAGATCCAGGAGCGTCTGGTCTCGATCCTGTTTGAAAGGAACGATATTGAGCTGATGCCAGGACGATTCCGTGTCAAAGGCGACACGGTGGATCTCATCCCGGGATACTTCAATGATATTATTCGAATCGAGCTTTTCGGCGACACGATCGAACGGATCAGTGAGATCGATAAAAATACGGGAAAGGAAAAGGAGCGGATGGAGTACTTTTTCATTTATCCAGCTCGCCACTTCGTTATCCCGGAGTCGGAAAAACTGGCGGCCATCGAATCGATCCGGGCAGAGCTTGAGATGGTTCTTGCCGAGGGACGTCTGGACGATCTTGCGGCACACCGGCTCCGCCAGAGGACGCAGTATGATCTGGAGATGATCGAGGAAACCGGATCTTGTAAAGGAATCGAGAATTATTCGCGGCACTTTGATCGACGAGCTGCGGGTGAGAAGCCGTTCTGTTTACTGGATTATTTCCCGAAGGATTTTTTACTGGTGATCGATGAAAGTCACCAGTCCCTCCCGCAGGTCCGGGGGATGTATAATGGCGATCATTCGCGCAAACAGTCTCTTGTGGAGTATGGATTTCGCCTGCCAAGTGCATTCGATAATCGGCCGCTGAAGTTTCCCGAGTTCGAGAAATATATGAATCAGGTGATCTTCGTTTCGGCAACACCGGCTGAGTATGAACGGACCCATTCGGAGAATATTGTCGAGCAGATCATTCGGCCGACAGGTCTGGTGGATCCGGTGGTCGAGGTCCGATCGATAACAGGTCAGACGGACGATCTGATGCGAGAGATCAACGCCGTGATCGCACGAGGCGACCGGGCCCTCGTGACGACGCTGACAAAGAAGTTGGCAGAAGAGCTGACCGAGTATCTTGGAGGGCAGGGGATAAAGACACGGTATCTGCATTCTGAGGTCCAGACTCTTGAACGGACGGAGCTTATCCGTCAGCTCAGACTTGGGATCTTTGATGTGCTGGTTGGAATCAATCTGCTGCGTGAGGGTATCGATATCCCGGAGGTCGGGTTCATCGGGATCTTGGATGCGGATAAGGAAGGATTTTTGCGGGATGCTCGAAGTCTTATCCAGATCATCGGGCGTGCGGCCCGGAATGCGGATTCATACGTCGTGCTATATGCTGACAAGATGACCGACTCGATGAAGGAGGCTTTAGCCGAGACCTCCCGTCGTCGTCTGATGCAGATAGCGTACAATGAGGAGCACGGGATCACGCCGGTCACGATCAAAAAACCGGTGCGGGAGAAGGAGATCGATATCAAGGATATCAAGCATCTTCCAAAGGCGGAGATCCCGAACCTGATCATCGAACTGGAGGCTGAGATGAATACGGCGGCGTCATCGCTGAACTTTGAGCGGGCGATCCAGCTGCGTGATCGGGTGAAGGCGCTTCGAAACAGCTTGAAGTAGCGGGCTGACCCGTAGGGGCGGCCTTAGCCGAGCAAGTTTTCGAAGGAAACTTGCGAGTGTGGGCGTATACGAAAAATCAACCACGCTCGCAAATCAGAGATTTGCTCTCCGCTTCGCTTCGCTTGTTTGTTCACAAATCAGAGATTTGCTCTCCGCTTCGCTTCGCTTGTTTGTTCACAAATC
>DALTVX010000109.1 GCA_029987395.1 Methanocorpusculum sp.
AGAGAGAGGAAGAAAATAAAACAAAAATGCAAATTACTACTATATAAATTAGTAACGCGGTAGGTAGTGACTATTCTGCGGGTTATCTTTTTTTCCAGGCGCCTAGACCTTTCTTTATATACTCCGATCATTTCACACACGCAAATCGGCAGGAAACAGCGTATTTTAAAATCAACCACCAATATTCACCAAACAAAAACAGTCAAAACTGATACAAAACACACCAAAATGGAATCGAAACACCTATTTGCGAATGGAACTCAGACGATTTTCACCTCACAAACACTGTTTTTTCATCAGCAAAAAATGGCCTGATTCCACACAAACATAGACTCAACACCACTGACAACTACTTTGTTGGGACTACCTACAACCCGCAGGCTTCCTTGATCAGCGCCGCCGCTTCCTGATCCCGGACGCCCCCACACTTTCGAACGATATCCAGATGATAGAAGATCAGTTCAAGCTGTTTTGGATCTGCATCCATCACATATCTCGTCGCATGCACCGTCGCATCAATCACCGCATTGAACCCGCGGTTCACCGGGCGCAGTTCATCGCGGCGGTACTCCGCGGCAACAGGTTCAAGCTCCACAAAATACGCATCCTTCGTCTCATTCACCACATGCGTAAGAAAACCCATCCAGGCATCGGCCTCCACAAGATGCTGCATGACCGTCCCTCCGACAAAAACGCTGCGAAGATCGGACAACGAAACATCCGAAAACGCATACAGCGGATACAGATACGAATCGCTCACGAAGTTCGCCGTGATCCATCCATGGGCCAGCACATTTTCTGCCGTCTTCGAACCCTTGTAAAGGATCATCTTTGGCGTCTGACCAGACCTCACAATGATCCCGATCGGCGCTGCGTTATCCTTTGTCACCGCGATAACTTCCGTGATCCCTTCGCCTAACAGTCCCATTTCCATCCCTCCAGAAGAGCTACAAAAATACCTGCAATGCAGATGTCCGCTAGAGACCCCGGATTCACGCCGGTAGCGATACACTCCTCATCGAATGCCGCGAGAGAAAGCCCGCCTGACCGAACCAATTTGGCTCGCTCCTGAGTCAAAACCGCTCGGTCATGGCCGAACTTTTTTGCGATGAAGGTATCCGGATACTCGGCCATCATTTCAAGGAACATCTCCTGGATATGATCGGCCCCGTCCTTTGCTTTCAAAAGATCTGCGGCTTTCCGTGTCAGAGCAAACCCGTTCGTCCATTCACGAGCGACCATATCCGTCCCGCTCGAATACGCCATCACATCAAGCATCGTCATATTTTTTTCCCGAAGCATCTCGATCGAAGCCGGATCGTTTACATCCATCGCGTCCTCTTTGTGAACGCGGACCTGGGTCTTACCAAATGCCTGATAAAATAACACCGCATCTTCGACCGTTGTTTCTAAAACGATCTTGCATGCTCCCGCTATCCCTTTGCCTTTGATCAGCGGTAAAAGAAGAATAAATGCGCCAAAATGCGTGTTCCCGCCGGCATGTCCGTTCGTATGTTCGACCGCTTCATACATCGCCTCGCCGATCGTCATGCTTCCCGCACGTTCGAAAACGTTACGGGCAAGAACCGCGGATGCTAAAAAATGTCTGAACTTTGTATCCTCGTAATCATGAAACCGGTCGATATTTCCTGGCTTGATGCTGGCACTCACCTCGAGGAGCATCGAAAGTTCAGCAGTTTCGGCAAGGGAAAGTTCAGGCATCTTCAAAGATCTTCGTAACGATTTTCTCTGAAAGTGTACGTTTCAGAGCCATATATTCATCCTTCGACAGATCGATCGACTTCAGCGTCATGTCACGGAACATACACGGGGTCGAGGCCTTACAGCAAAACGACAGGCTGCCAAAACAGGTATGACTTCCCTCCTCAAGCGGCGTGCTCACGACCGAATCTTTCTTTAAGGCGAGATACTGCTCGCGGCTTATCCCTAGTGACTCGAGAGAAGGGAGAAGCGGGCATTGTTTGACCGGCATACAGCAAAACGTGAGCGAGCGGATATCTCCGCCGCGGCAAAGTTGTTTTGGGGCATTGTACCAGCCGACTTCTTCTGCTATCGCTCGGATATACCGATCGAGCGTCTGAAGAACAGAGAGGTTCGCATTTCGCGCCACCGAGACAAGATCTGCGCCATGGGCAAAGTAGTCCATCATATGGTCAGGAGTGGTTATCCCGTTGTTTGCGATGAGGATAAGCGGGCAACTATTTCTGATCTGCCGGATCTTTGCGTGTCCGGTATCCATCAGATCGACATGGAGAATGGATGCTCCGGCTTTCCAAAGCATCTTTGCAAGCTGACGGTCATCGACAACTCCTGCCCGGGTCTTCACCGAAACGGTCGCGCCTTTTGCAGCAAGAGCCGAGACGATAGCACACAGTTTTTCCGGATTATGCAGAAGATACTCGCCGCATCCTGCTTCGATCATCGGCTGCTGACGGCAGTGGGCATCGATCTCATAGATAACAGAGTTCCCGAATCTTTTTGCTGCGGCGACAAACGCCTCAGGGGTGGCCCCTCTTAGGTTGAGACCGATGATGATCTCTGTTCCGTCGAGGATATGGAGCTCGGTCTCGATCTCATCAAAGTCCGCATCGAACTCTTTACGACCATCCGCCTCCATTTGAAT
>DALTVX010000110.1 GCA_029987395.1 Methanocorpusculum sp.
GAGGCGCTGGGGCGCCGACAGGATTTGCCCGAACGTTCCCGATGAGGGATGAGCAAGACAGCGTAGCTGGATTGCGAAAGTGAGGAAAAGCAAATCCGATTCTGGGAGCCCGAAGGGCGAGATTCGCGCCGATTCGCGGTTTTATTATAATCTCATGTGTCCGCATATGACCCTGAACTTCTCGAATTGGACGGGCAAATTCCAGTGTTTGATCATATTCGCGTCGATTCAAGCGAGCAAGCGAGGGTCATAGACCCGAGTCGGTGAGCAAACCGAAGGTTTGTGAGCGAAGCGAAGCGGAGAGCAAATCTCTGATTTGCGAACGCGGTTTTATTATAATCTCATGTTTCCACACCCAACCTTACACGAGATCGAAGTACACACCTGATAATTCAAACGAAGGGCTAAAAACGCGTTCGCCCCTTTGGGGGATCACACCCCGTAAAAAAAGTTAGAGAAGGGTCGCTTTTACGATCCGAACATCCTCTAAAGGTTTGTCAGAATGGTTCGTCTTGACCTTCCCCAGCTTCTCCACGATCTCCATACCTTCGACGACCTTCCCGAATGCCGGGTGGGCCTTGTCGAGGTAATTGTTGTTTGCAAGGTTGATGAAGAATTGACTGCCGCCGGTATTTGGCCCCGCATTTGCCATAGCGATCGTACCTTTGCTGTTCTTGTTCGTTGACGTAAACTCATCAGGGATCTTGTATCCCGGCCCGCCACATCCGGTACCTGTCGGGTCGCCGCCCTGAAGCATAAATCCGTCAATGATACGGTGAAAAATCACGCCGTTATAGTATCCATCGCCAACGAGCTTGACAAAGTTCCCGGTCGTCACCGGCATATCTTCACGAAGTTCGAGAACGATATCCCCGTGATTCGTGGAAAAAAGTACTTTCTGTGCTGTCATGTATCTACTTGTGTGCAGACAAAAATAATAAACATGTATCATGACCAACCTACTGGTAAGAATGAAAAATCCGTTTCATGTCATGATAATCCCGACACTCGGCTGCCCCGGGCACTGCAAATACTGCTGGAGTTCGGATGAACACTCGCCGAGAATGCCGCTAGATATGATAGATGACATAGTCCGGTGGCTCAAACCGCTCGAGGATCAGCGGGTCACCTTCACCTTTCACGGCGGAGAGCCGCTGCTTGCCGGCGCAGAATTTTACCGGCAGGCTCTTAGAAAGATCACCGAAGGACTGCCGCACCTCTCGCCGGAGTTCGCCATCCAGACAAACCTCTGGCTGATGACCGATGAACTCGCCGAGATCTTTGCCGAATACCGGGTCCCGATCGGCTCATCCATCGACGGACCAAAGGAGCTGACCGACTATCAACGGGGCGAGGGATACTATGAACGATGCCTCGCCGGCTATGAGATCGCCGCCGCCCACGGACTTCTGGTCAGGTTCATCTGCACCTTCACCAACACCTCCGTGAAGAAAAAGGAGGAGATCGTCCAGTTCTTCAGAGAACACAACTGGGTCATGAAACTTCACCCGGCTCTTCCGTCGCTAAAAGGGGACAACCCCAATGAATGGACGCTGTCTCCCGAGGAGTACGGCGAGCTTCTCGTCTATCTTCTGGACGAAGCGATCGATCACCCAACGGAGAGCGAGATCATGAACATCAATGATCTGTGCAGATGTGTGTTTACGAGAGTTGGGAGCGTCTGCACGTATGCTAACTGCATGGGGACCACCTTTGCGATCGGGCCGGACGGGGAGATCTATCCCTGCTACCGGTTCATCGGGATGCCCGAATGGGTCATGGGACATCTGCATGATGCCCCGTCGATCGAGTCTCTCATGGAAAGTCCGGCAGGAAAACGCATGCTCGCATTCAAAGATCTGGTGGATATTGCATGCAAGGATTGTGCCCATATCACCTACTGCAGAGGGGGATGTCCGTATAATGCCATCGCGCCAACAGGAGGGACGCTACAAGGCGTCGACCCGCATTGTAGTGCCTATAAACACATCTTTGACGAGATCACCGAAAGGCTCGAACAGGAGATGACCGAGGAGGCGCCGACGTTGAGCAGAGTGTCACGGGTAAAGAGACAGCATAAGCCAAACGTGATGGAGCTTATTCGAAGGATCGTTGAGGAATAACCCCATTTTTTAGACAGTTTTTTTCGAAGATATTTCAATGGTCAGTGGCATTGTTCCAACATAAATAAAAGATACCAGAGAACCGGTATCAGAAAACAACGAATATCTGATTAAAATACGTGGAGTTGTAAAGGCAGGATAGGGCGATGAAAATTAAAATAGGACTTACACGATATAAGAAAATCACTCGAGATTCTTTAATAGTGTATACGGACACAAGAGATAAAGCCAACCGCGAACCGCAAATCTTGATTTGTGAACGCGGTTTTTTTCTTATGTGCATAGAGGAATGCCGACTCAAATGGACATATCGATTGAACATGCTCTCATCTTCCGAGAAGTTTTCTGATCTTCTCGGTCCGCAGCTCCTCCCGCTTTTTTAGAACGGTAAGATCCACCTCCCCTTCACGATACGAGGAGAAAAGAAGATACAGAAAATCGCCCGTTATCATCATGGTCTCTTTTTTGAACCGGACCTCGACCGTCATATCCCCGGCAAATCCTTTGATGGAGAACCAGTCAGGTTTATTGAATGTGTAAAAGCCTTCGCCAAGGTTTGGAAGCTGATCGACCTTCCCGAAGTTTTCCAGATACAGGAAGAACTCTCTAGTGAGGGGAGCATCGAGCGTAAACTCCTTCATATATGAGCCGTCGGCGCAGGCTTTATGCTGAATCGACTGCAGGATGCGCATTTCTCGCGACCTCTCGTATTGCTGCGGCGGCGACGCGGCATTCTTCGTCAGTTGTGAGGCAGGAAAGGCTCAGGCGAACGCATCCCTCGCCTCCGTCGATCGTTTTGTGTACCAGCGGGGCACAGTGAAGACCTGTTCGGCAGATGATATTGTATGCTCTTGCCAGGATGAATCCCACATCATCATTTGCGAGTCCGCGGATGTTGAAGGCGATGATCGGGATCTCGGGGCGTTCGTGGTAGAGGATGATGTTCTCCTCCTTCTTCAGCTCCGAAATGATATAGGCGGCCTGCTGTTCCGCTTTTTTTGCGATGGAAGAGATCCCTTTTTCTTTGATGAACCGAACCCCTGCCGTAAGAGCTGCAAGACCCGGATGGTTTTGGGTCCCGGGTTCGAATCGTTCCGGCATCTCGAGGGGATGGAAGAGCGAGCTCGAGTTTGTGCCTGTCCCTCCAAACATGACGGGGAGGATCTCGGTTGGATCACGCAGATAGCATCCTCCAGTGCCCGGGATGCCGAAGAGTCCTTTGTGACCGGTGAAGACAAAGGCGTCGACCGGAAGGCGGGAAAGATCGATGGGGATGTGCCCTGCGGTCTGTGCTCCGTCGACGATGAAATAAATGCCGCGATCATGGAGAAGGTCGCCGATCGCCTTTATATTCTGGACCGAGCCAAGAACATTGCTTCCATGGGTCATGACCATGAACCTCGTGTCAGGCCGGATGGCGGCCTCGACCGATGCAGGACTGACGACGCCGTTTTCAAAGGGGACGATGCCTAGTTCGATACGACCCATCTTTTTGTGTTCATACAGCGGTCTAAGAACTGAGTTGTGATCGAGGGCGGTTGTAAGAACATGGCAGCCGCGTTCTCCTCCGGCAATGAATCCGGATATGAGGAGGTTGAGGGCATATGTTGCGTTGTGGGTGAAAACGATATGATCGGGATGATCTGCTCTAAGCAGGAGGGCGAGCTCCTCTCTTGCCTGAGTCACATGGTCTTCGCCTTGTGTCCCGGTGGTTCGTCCGGATCCAAATACGGGAAGAGCAAGGGATTTTGCTACTGCTTCCATGATCTGGGGTGGTTTTGGCCAGCTGGTCGCAGCATTATTTAGATATATGAGAGGATGTTGCTGGAGAGTCATGTCATTGAAGATATCGTATCCTTGTACGTATAAATGGTTTGGTTGTATTTTGCGTGTGGTGAATGTTGAAAAATCTCTGAATCGCAAGTTTATCGACTTGATCGCAAGTTTCCTTCGAGAACTTGCTCAGCTAAGACTGCCCTTATAGGGCACCCCGCCTCGGCTAAGGTCGTATGCGTTGCATTCAACCCCCATCACACGAAATTCACGAAAAGGGGGACAGGGGGACTGATTCACTGTAAAGGGGGATGGAAGACGGGGGCCTTTAGGTCCCCATGTCGAGTAAGTCGATAGACTTGCGAGTGTGAGGGTGAGTAGGGCGTGGAAGAACACCACCACTCATAGAAAGGGTACGGTTGTGTGCGGACACATGAGAATTCCCACCGCGAATAATCGCGAATTAACGCGAATCGCATTTTTCTTGTTCCGCCCTCTTGACCTTCGGTCGCGTCACTACGCTACGCCTGATCGGCTCCGCGTGGCCGTGACGGCGGAACGAAAAATGCTGGAAAACCCGCGTCGCGGGTTTTCTTTTGTTTATTACATCTCTCTTATGTGAGAGCAGAATTTTAGGATGGGGAGAATTGAATACAATATTACTTTGTCCCCTATACTTTTCACTCTACAAGCATTATCTTAAAACCCAGTTTGATCTATTTTTGGGTTCATGATTCTGTTTCATATTTTGACATTTATTATAATATCAGTAGTACGTTTCGACATAGTTGTACGCCTTCTCAAACAACTCTTGATCTTTGATTTTGTATTTTATCCAGATGATTTTTCGTAGTTCCTTCTTGACTTCCTTTTGTCCGGTTGTTGTATTCTGCCACCCGTCAAAACGAACAAATTTGACAATGTCGTCAATGTCATTTACAACTCGTTCAACAATGATAGGAGTGTTTTTATTTTTGGCTCCGTTGAATAATTCTGTAAGAGCTGCTTTTCCTTTGTCGACTTCATCTTCAGGAACAACTGTCTTTTCTGCTTCAACCGCCTCTCTGGCAAGATTAAGGAGCAGTTTCAAGAATTCAATACTGGTGATAAGCCCTTGCTCATGTCTTTCGCGTAGTTCTTCTAAACGTTCACCGAGTTTGATAAATTTCGGATCTTTGCTATGTTTGCGAATGCGGGCTATCAAAGCAATCTGAATATGAACAGTCTTCTTTTTGGGATCTACCTTTCCGCTGATAAACTCATCCAGAATTTCTGGATTGAGGATGAGTATGTCAAGATCATCATGGACCTGACCTACGTGGATATTATCATGGACGAGCTGCATTGTTTTTTTACCCAAAGAAGCCCAAATTAACCCTCCGCTGTCATCTACAGGTTTGACTGATTCATAGACCTGAGTAAGCCAGATGTAATCTGCTTTGTAGGGTAAAAGGAAATTGTCAGGAGACAAAGCGTTCCACGCACGATTAAGAACACAGTATTCCGCCGCAAATGCGTCTTTTTCTTTTGATGTGGGTAGACATTCCTGAGCTGCCATTAGTCCTTCCCAATCGGTTATTGTTCTGTCAACGCCCGGGAAGTATTGTAGGCATTTTTTCATTAAGTTCGGAAATTCGTTTTTGACGCTTGTAATGTTTGTTATTACCTGTTTGATGTTTTTCTCATCAAAATTAAGAGCATTGGCAACATCGTCGAAAATACCAATGTAATCTACGATAAGTCCATGCGTTTTATCATGTCCGTAAATACGGTTGGTTCTGCAGATTGCCTGAAGAAGAGTGTGATCTTTCATCGGCTTGTCAAGATACATTACCTGCAGGATTGGAGCATCAAAGCCGGTCAAAAGTTTGGAGGTGACAATTACTAGTTTGAGTTTGGTGTTTTCTTCTCTGAAGTAGTCAAGAATTCTTCCTTCAGCAGCTCTATCTCTGCGATAATCTTTGTATTTGTCTCCTTTATCGCTGTGAGCGTCAATGATAATTTCTGTTTCTTCCGGTTCAAAGTGTTTGTCAAGTTCCTTTTTGTAGAGAACACAAGATTCTCTGTCATAGCAAACAACCTGACCTTTGAATCCGTTGGGAAGTATTTTTGTTTTGTAGTGAGTGGCGATATGCTGACAGACCTTGGCAATACGCTCAGGAGCTTTCATTATTGCTTCTATTTTGACACGTTTTGCCAGTTCGGATCTTTGATCTTCCGTTAGCTGTTTTGTCATGTCTTCGAACAGCTTATCGATTATTTCATGATTGATGTGAAGGTCTATTGGGACGGCTTCAAAGTGGAGAGGGAGAGTTGCTTTGTCTCTGATGGAGTCAGAGAAGGAATATTTGCTCATATATCCGGAACGGTCTTCTTCTGCTCCAAAAGTAAGGAAGGTGTTTCTGTCTATGCGATTTATGGGTGTACCCGTGAGTCCAAAGAAGAAGGCGTTTGGAAGCGCAGCCCGCATTTTCTGCCCTAAGTTTCCTTCCTGTGTTCGGTGGGCTTCATCAACCATGAGAATAATGTTGTCTCTTTCGTTGAGAACACCGTCTACTTCTCCAAATTTGAAGATGGTGGTGATGAGGATTTTCCGCATATCTCCTTTGAAAAATGATATGAGTTTTTCTTTGCTGTCGGCACTTTCGAGATTTGGAATGTCAGATGCGTTGAATGTTGCTGTTATTTGTGTTTCAAGATCAAGCCGGTCATCTACAATAACTACCGTTGGATTTTTGAGTTCAGGCAGCATCCGGAGTTTGAGGGCAGCAAATACCATTAATAGGGATTTGCCTGATCCCTGAAAATGCCAGATCAATCCTTTTTTCGGATATCCTGCAATTACTCTTTGGACTATGAGGTTTGCTCCTTCGTATTGCTGATATCGGCAGATGATTTTGTATTTGCGGTATTTTTTGTCAGTTGCAAAGAGGGTGAAGTACTGGAATATGTCCATGATCACTTCTGGTTTGATCATGGATTCGATGCTTCTTTTTACATCAGCAAGTGTTCCTTCTGATTTGTTTTCCGGAACATACCATGGACCCCACTTTTCTATGGGGGCATTTATCGATCCGTATCTGTATGCTTTTCCATCTGATGCAAAGGTGAATACATTGGTCACAAACATTTGCGGGATGCTTCTTTGATAGTTGAGAATGTCTCCGGCTCCATCAACCCATGATACGGCATCACGGACGGGAGTTTTTGCTTCACCAACCCCAACAGGGAATCCATTTATCAAGAGGACGACATCCAGACGTTTTCCTCCTTCTTCTACTGGATAGACCCATTGATTTGTTACGATGTATTCATTTTTGGCAAGATTTTCTTTACTGCCGGTTCCAAAAAAGCGGATTGGAATGTTCCTTCCGTCTTTACCGAATGGAAAGGAGTTTTCTTGAAAGACAAGTTTTTCGAAAATTTCATTCTGCCGAATCAGGTCGTGTGATTGAACGGTATTGATTATTGCACGAAGTTTGTAGATTATTTCATCGGCCCGGGATGGTTTTTCTGCTATTTCCGGATTAAGGCGGATGAGAGCTTCTTTTACCATTTTTTCAACGAGGACATCATCACAACGGCGGGGAAGATCCTCTGCCGGGATGTATTTCCAGCCGTTTTTGCGTATGGTGTCGAGAATGAGTTTTTCCGTGGTGTTGTCTTCGTTGAACATTTAAAGGGCCGCTTCAACAATCATTTTTTGGATGTTAGATAGAGAGGTGTATACTTTATTTAAACTCATAATTGTATCATCAATATGAGTGAATTTATTCACAATCTTTTTTTGAGTATTCATATCTGGAATATGTATCTCTAATGATTTAACATTATCAATTGTTATTCCACGAACAGTTGTACCATCGGATTCATTGTAAATTTCATCAAAATGTGCTTTAAACCAATAATAGAGATATTCAACATCAACATTTTCTTTTAGATATAATGCTCGCAAATCCTGGTTTATTGCCATGGGAACCTTATTTATGAATTGACGATCAAGAGAAATACGGGTAGCAATAATTAAACAATTTGCGTCAATAAGATTAGATGCACTGTGTTTCAGAGCATCAGGATTGATATACTCCATTGTAGAATATTTTTCTTTATCTGTTTCTCCAATATCTTTTACAGTTGCCCATGGAATATCTCCTAAATAGTAATCTGGATTTGCTCTGGAAGGAGTACCTCCACCAACTATTTTCTTAACACAATCACCAATCGTTATTTTATTCCCATTTATGAAAGATTCCTGGCCAAGAGCCTTCTTAAGACTTAAAGCGTGAGATAATGCCTGTCGTATAGCCTGCTTTTCTTTCTCCGCAGCCCAAAGAATATCTGCAAGACGCAGCTGTTCTTCAAGCGATGGCAACTCGAATTCATACTTTTCAATAGTAGTCCAGTTTACAAAATAATTCACAGAGCCACTTTTATTTTTTTCGGCATATTTCCAGAATAGTTCATTTTGAACTACGAATGATAAGTACTCCTGTAACAAGACATTGTTGTCTTTTGTTTCAACAACAAATGTTTTTTCAGAACATACACCATCAAAATTAACCCTGCCTGCTTTTTTGAGGTGAGGATTACGTGAAACAATTAGAACGTCCCCCGCCTTAAACCCAAAATAAAACATCGGACCAATTGTACTGCCCTTAATAATACCACATTTTGTTACGAGAAATTCACCACTCTCAACGTGTTCTCCCCCAACATAATATTCAAGAGTTGTATTATCTTTATCAACTGGGGTATTTGCCCGTCTAACAACATCCCCGAATTTCACATAAGCCATAATTACATATCCTCCTTTGATAAAAACGAGGCCAAGTTCTTATAAGATTTGTGAAGATTTTCAGAAGCAAGAATCCATGTTGAGATACAATCTCCCACCATTGCTTCACATTCCTCCGTTTTTTCATGCATTCCAACATAGAGCTGAATGGCTAATGAATATTCTTTACATTCAATCTCAGATAATGTTGCAGTTTTACATAATCCTTCAACATTTTCATAACTCAGATAAGCTTTACTTATTGCTTCAATGTGTTTTGATGTCAGATAACTTTCGGTTTTTTCTCTTTTCACATATTTTCTAGCATCAATGAAAAGAATACTGCCTCTCCTTTGGAGTGGTTTATTCGTCCTGCAAATAAGAATACAGGCTTCCATTGGTGAATTATAAAACAGATTTTTACCAAGTCCAATTACACAGTCAACATAATCAAGTTTCACCATTTCACTTCGTATTTGACTCTCATCTTTCCTATTCAAAACGCCATGTGGAAGCAAAATTGCACAACGCCCGGATTTCTTATCCAGACTCTTCAAAATATGCTGAATAAATGCATAATCTGCTCGTCCCTGTGGAGGAACGCCCAAGAAATTTCGGCCGTATTTATCATTGGCAAATGCTTCCCGATCCCACTCATTGATCGAGTAGGGAGGATTCGCAAGCACGATATCAAAAGTCTTCAGTTCCCCATTCTCTATAAATCCCGGGTTTTTCAGTGTATCATCCTGAATAACGGCAAAATCCTTTACCCCGTGCAAAAACAGATTCATGCGGGCAATTGATGCGGTCAATGCATTAAACTCCTGTCCGAATAACCCCACATTTCTCCATTCAAGATCGTTGTCTTTCAGATAATGAATTGCAGAAATCAGCATCCCGGCAGAACCACAGGTAGGATCATAAATGGTCTCGCCGGACTTAGGCTTCAGAAGTTCAGTCATTAGATGAACAACCGTTCTGTTAGTGTAAAACTCCTGTGCGGTATGTCCGCTGTCATCGGCAAACTTCTTAATCAGATACTCATATCCCTGACCGAGTTCATCCTCGGGGCAGTTTCTAAGCGATAACGTCTTTGAACTGAAATGCTCTATCAGATTCTTTAGAAGTTCATCAGATAGTCTTTTTTTGTTTGTCCACGCAGCATCCCCAAAAATCCCCTGCAGTTTGTCGATATTTGCCTTTTCAATACAGCGGAAAGCATCAACCAAAGCCTCGCCGACATTCTCTGAGACCTCGCGTACATCCTTCCAGTGACAACCTTTTGGAATCTGGAACCGGTGATTTTCCTCAAACAGCAGCGCATCTTCATCATCGCCGTACAATTTCATGATCTCACGGCACTCCTCATCATACACATCACAAATCCGCTTAAAGAAAAGCAGTGGGAAAATATACTGCTTATATGCCCCGGGATCGATATTATTTCGTAGATATACCGCTGAGTTCCAAAGATACGGCTCAAGAACTGACAAGGGGATCCGTTCACTCATTGAGATATCCTCCCTCTTTTAAAAGTTGTTTCAGTTTATCCTCTGCTACAAAAACATCATCCATAGCAGCATAAAAATCCCGTCTTGCGTCTTCAGGCGACATAATCTCATCAGGCGTTTTTTCTACATACCGGTTCACCGACAATTTGTAATCCTTTTTACGAATCTCTGCAATAGAGGCTATCTTCACATAATCAACAACGTCTTCATAGGATGTAGAGTAAGCATAAATCGTCTCAATATTTTCATCAGTTAAAATATTCTGCGCCCGTTTTGGCGTGAAGATATTTTCTGCATTAATGAAACAGACCTTCCCCCTATGGGAATGAGGCTTATTATTATTCAAAATAAGTATGGCTGCTGGAATTTGTGATCCATAGAAAAGACGACCTGTAAGAGCGATAACATACTCCAGCTTATCAGATTCAACCAACTGTTTTCTGATTTCACCCTCTTTATTGCCACGCGACAAAGCACCTTGGGAAAGAATCACACCCACCCTTCCGTCTTTTGGATCCATTGAAGATGCCATGTGCTGAACCCATGCATAATCTCCATTGGTATCTTTCGGGCACCCCCAGATATTTCTGCCGTATGCATCAGAAGCAAAAGCATCTGCTCCCCACTTTTTTGATGAGAACGGCGGATTGGCAATCACACAATTAAATGTCTGCAGTTTTCCCTCTTTGAGAAAGTTTGGATAACGCAGTGTGTCGCCTTGCGTAATTTTAAAATCAGCAGCCCCGTGAAGGTGAAGATTCATCCTCGCAATAGCAGAATTTGCAAGGTTTTTTTCCTGCCCATAAATTTTGCCATATGTTTTAGTATCATTGTGCATATACCGGATAGCTTCAATAAGCATACCTCCGGTTCCGCATGCAGGATCATAAACGGTATCTCCTGCCTGTGGATTTAATAACATGACAAGAAGTTTCACAACCTCACGCGGAGTATAGAATTCCCCGGCCGTCTTCTTAGAAAGGTCAGCGAACTTCTTGATCATGTATTCATAACTATCACCCATCACATCAGCAGGATAACTCTTATTTCCTATTTTGATGCTTGACATATGCTCGATGAGATTTTTCAGCCGTTCATCAGTAAATTTATTTTTATCAGTCCAGGTAACATCATCAAAACTTGAAAACACACCATTTAGGACGGCGGGATTTGCACGCTCGATCCCAGTCATAGCTGAAATTATTGCAGACCCTACATTCTCACTTGTCTCATGAACATCATCCCAGTGACAACCTTTCGGAATTACGAATGCATGATTCTCTGAAAATCCCGCATATTCAACATCCCCACCAGAATCATTTAAAGCATATCTGAACTCTTCATCATAGACGTCAGAAATCCGCTTAAAAAACAAAAGAGGAGTAATATAGCTTTTGAACTCGTCCTGATTTATTGGCCCGCGTAATATATCGCAGCAACGATCAAGATATGGATATAATTTCTGATTCGTTGTCTGATGTTTTTTATCAGCAGGCTTTTTATAAATTATATTATCTGATTTCATACAACCCTTCGTAGAGAGATACTTTACTCTTACCAATATTAAGCCTTACCAAAAAATCTCTCGTAAATAAAAAAACACCGTTTTTAATCTGGTTTCGCTCTAGATCTGACTTCAACTAATAAGTGAAACGATATAAAAAGAGAAAACCCGCGACGCGGGTTTTCCAGCATTTTTCGTTCCGCCGTCACGGCCACGCGGAGCCGATCAGGCGTAGCGTAGTGACGCGACCGAAGGTCAAGAGGGCGGAACAAGGAAAATGCGATTCGCGGAGATTCGCGATTATTCGCGGTGAAATAATCTCATACATCCACATCCAACAATACACGAAATCGAAGTACACCCACAAATACAATCAAAAACACTCGAAAATTATATATTTTTCAGAACCCAGAGGCATTATCCACCCGCATAATAAGCCGGTAATGCGTTCAGCTCAATTCAAGACGCAGTGCGTCACGTTTTGGAAACGTAAGATAAAACAAGCGCATATATCGCAGATTCAACGCATCAAAGCCTTTTCTAAACTCCGCAGTCAACCGCTTTGCGAGATACTTCATCAGCCCCTCACCATACCCCGAACATTCCTCACCGCCCGATGCCAAACTCCTTCAGCTCATCCAGTCGCAAATCAAAGATTTGCTCCGCTAAGGCCGCTCCTTCGGAGCAGCCCGCCGCCCCGAACTCCTCCCTTATCACAGAAAGCATCCATTCTCGATACATCGACCGCCGGCTCTCCACAAGAGACGTCCCGCACTGATTGCAAAACCTCGCTTTTTTTGTATTCACCGTAGAACAGTTCGGGGAGGCGGGCTGCTCCGAAGGAGCGGCCTTAGCGGAGCAAATCTTTGATTTGCGACTGGATGGAGACAAAGCCGGCTCTTCATGGCCTCACGGATCCATTCCTGGGTCGTCATACCTTCAATCCTGGCTACCATCTCAATCTGATCCTTCGTGCTCTTTGGAAGGCGCACAAGGACCTGATCATCATTTCGTTCTTCTTTCATACTTCCAAGCAACATATAAAACGAGTGATGGGTGTCGATCCTTTGATCGCCAGGTATCCTCACTCAGTTTTTTTTCAGGC
>DALTVX010000111.1 GCA_029987395.1 Methanocorpusculum sp.
CCCCCGTACGATCTATACGCGATCGCGTGAAATGAGTTCCGGGACAACATAACATGCCACAGGCGCCTCCTGCCAGGTCAAAGAACCGCGAGAACATGCAACAGCATACGATGAACGGGCTCGGTTAATGGCAGGGGACATTCATCTAGTCTGCCATGAATCGTAGATTGTCTGAAAAATGTAATGACGGTGTATCGCCTGTTGTTGCTACCCTGCTTCTTCTTATTATAACAGTTATTCTTTGTGCCATTATTGCCGCATTCTGCACGTCCTTCATCAACTGGATGGAACAACCAGTTAATAAAACTCCACCAGAAATACTTGCGATCATTTCAGTTGATCACTATAATAACGGAACAAAAACCTTTGCCGGTAAAGTGACACTGAAAAACATTGGAATAAAATCACTTTGCAATTCTAATTACTCTGCTGAAGTTTATATCGATGACATAAAACAGTTTGTCATCATCAAAACACTACAGGCCCACGATTTTATTCCAACAGAGCATTACGGCATATGTATCATCTCAGGTTGCGGTCCTAGAGGATACGAATGGGGACCCGGAAGCTCCGGTCTTTTTGATCTTAAGGATGGGATGGTCCAACCAGGCGCCCTGCTTCGAATCGATATCATCAGAAAAGAGGATGGTGTGGTCATTTCGCGTTCCATAAAAAAGATCGAATAATTTTTTTCAACATGTTCCTTAAGTAGTATAAGAATAAATATATCACTTATCTATGGATTTTTATTACATTCATTTATACATCCATGGAGGTTTTACATGTATTCAATCGACAGTGTCAAATATCTTATTCATATCCATATCGAAGCAGAGGGGGTGGTCGAAAAAACCGACGTAGTCGGAGCCATATTTGGTCAGACCGAGGGGCTCCTTGGTGAGGAGCTTGATCTCCGCGATCTTCAACGAAGTGGGCGTATCGGCAGGATCGATGTCCAGATCACCAGCAAACACGGGAAAACCTCAGGCGAATGCTACATAGCCTCATCCCTCGACCGAGCTGAAACCGCGATCTTAAGTGCAGCTTTCGAAACGATCGACCGTATTGGTCCATGCTTAGCTGTAGCCAAAATCGAAAACATCGAGGATCTCCGAGCGATCAAACGCCGGCAGATAGTTGAAAGGGCAAAGGAGCTACTCCTCGAATCTTTTGACGAAATAGGGATATCCACCTATGATATTCTCGCCGAGGTCAGAGAAGCCAGCAGGATCGAAAAAATCACAACGTTCGGGCCAGAAAGGCTCCCAGCGGGCCCAGCCGTTATAGATTCCGACAACATCATTATTGTTGAGGGGCGGGCTGATGTCCTGAATCTTTTGAAATGCGGCATCAATAATACCATCGCAGTTGAAGGAACAAAAGTTCCGGAAACTGTGATCGAGCTCTCCTACAAGAAAAACACCACAGCATTCGTAGACGGTGACCGAGGAGGCGATCTTATTTTGCGGGAGCTTCTCCAAGTTGCCGATATCGATTTCATAGCATTCTCCCCCCGCAGAAGAAGCGTCGAGGATATGAGTCGCAAGGAGATCGTCAAATCACTTCGAAACAAAGTCCCTGCATCAGTACTAAGAGAACACATCGAGAAAAACGAACCGATCTCTGATCTGGTCTTTGAGATCGAGACAAGCCTTGAGGAACAAAAAATAGATCCTGAAGTGATAGAGGCTGGAAAAAATGCACCTCCGACTGAGCCAGAGCGGCTCCCCGCAGAACCAGCACCGATAACTATAGAGAAGAGGGGAAGCGAAGCTGCACCGGAACCTGAACCTATCCCAGTCAAAAAACCGGAAAATCCAGTTACCATTCAGGAACATACTGAGTATATGAAAAATACCGGCCGCAGCAGGATCCTAACTGAAGATGCAAGACTCGTCGGAGACTACTCTATTCAGGAACTAAAAACGGTCCTGCCAAAACTAAATGACGATGTAGCCGGTATTATTGTGGATGCACCCGTAGATCAGAAGTTCGTCGATCAGGCCTTTGCAAAAGGGCTGAAGTATGTTGCGGCACGTAAGTTTGAAGGGATCGTTCGAAGGCCGACAGCTCTCAAACTCATACCCTTCTAACCATCACATACGTTTTTTATCTGCGCAGAATCGGCCGATGACATCCATGTACTCTTCGGGACAGTTCATCACATTAAGCGTGTCATTTGTGCCGATCATTCCATAGAGACCGCGACCCGCAACGAGACCGAGGTCTGGAAGAGGAAGCGGGAGGATCACGTGCATCGGGATCCGTTCCCCATAATGCGGATTTGGGACCCAGCCCTCTTTTTTCATATAGAAGTAGGCGGCGCCATGCATTTCATTGATCTCCCCATACTCACTTGAGAAGTCGGTTGATACCAGGTTTGCCATGATCAGTTCTTCACGGCCCGGATTGATGGTCACATGACCATATCCCGGAGGGATAAGAACAGTGTCACCCGTGTGGGCCGGGACAATGATAACATCTGAGTGGTCGCGTTTCTGTAATAGATAATACGCGAACCCCGAGAGAACCTCATAGACCTCAGGATACGGGACACCGGCGGCGTTTTCCGGATGATAATGTCCTTTGGTTTTTGTATATTACCCATTTATGAGCCCAGCAGGGATCCGGGTGATATCGTATCTAAGATGATGACGTTCGAGCCATGTACGGTCCCCGTGCGTCTGACAGAGATCCCTGTACATATAATAGAGCGGGGTTTGTGGATCACGGTTTGACGGCCGAACGGCAAACACATTCTCCATGTCCTCTACGGTCCGAACAGAAGGGGTCGGGAGTGAGCCTGACCAGAACATTTTCATAGATTATTGTTATGCAGTTCAAGCTATAAGGATATGATTATTTTCCAGATCAAACGAAGATACTTTTTATCAAGAAAGGACAATGGTATAACTATGCAGATTGCAATAACCCGTCTTGCTGAAAAAGGTAAGACAGATCAAGCATTATGCGAACGATACGGTCACTCAGCCAAAATCGTTTCACCGCTCCGGGCTGAATTACGGGCAAGTCTTGTCCAGACCTTTGTCCTCGCTGCAAATGACGGAGATTTCGATGCAATATTTTTCACGAGTGCGTATCCGGCAAAACATGTCGGGATGATGCTTGACCCAGTGATCGCGAAACGATGCCGGGTGATCGCGATCGGACCTCAGACCGCAAAGATCCTCCATGATCTGGGCATTGCCGCAGAGACCTTGCCGACATTTTATTCACGGGACTTCGTGCCCTATCTTGGGGACTGGATCGATGGAAAACGTATTGGGATACCCCGAGCCGATGTGCCAAACCCAGATCTGATAAATGATATCGAAAACGCCGGGGGAATGGTGTATGAATACCGATGCTACGGACTTATCCCGACTGGAGAGTTCCTTGATCTGGAAGGATCAGACATAGTTCTTTTCACCAGCGCAAACTCCTTCTCCCAGGCCGTTTTGCCTGATCTTGCCGGGATCCTTCCAATCGCAATAGGAGATATCACGGCAAAACGGATGCAGGACGGCGGAGTCACACCGGTCGTGATCGGGGACGGATCACTTGAAGGAACACTCATCGCACTAAGCGAATATCTGAAAACTTAATAACAAAATATTATTCTATTTTTTTCGTCGCTGATTTGATTAAGAATCATTCCAATAGAGAAACTATAATCAAACAAAAAAACTACAAATCAAATACTTTAAAAAATGAAATGCATCGACCGGGACTCGAACCCGAGTTTAGGCGTTGGCAACGCCTAGTGATAACCACTACACTATCGATGCTAGTGTGCCCTATTCTATTACATAAAATCATATAAAAAGATATCTAGAGGATAAGCCAGTTCCATGAGCCGGTTATCAGACAGAAGATAAAGAAACCGAGGATCGCACACCCGTTGATCAGCGGTAAACCCGGTTGGGGTTTTCCGGTGTTTACCGGCACCATTAGGATCAATAAACCAATGATCCCGCCAATTAAAGCACCAAATGCCGGAAGATACAGACCAAAAATCGAGAGAACTCCTACCCCTCCTGCAAACACTTGAGCAGAGACCACAAGGATCGCCGGCATGATCATATCCCCCATGCCGATCATGTACGCGCCGCGCTCACCTTTTTCATCGCGAATGGAAAATCCGCTCTTTCGATACGAATAACCCTTCGTCTTTGGAACAAGAAACATGATCGGCATCTTCTGACGAAGCACGCCATCTGCAAGTGTGAGCATATGTTTTGACCGCTTCACCGCAATATAATCATAGATCATCAGAAGAACGAGAAGGATCAGGACCGGAATGAGCGAGAGCGAAACACCAAAGATGGCCGCACATCCCGAGGCAACAATAATACCAGCTGCGTTGATCACATACCACTCAGGATAGAACCAGAGCAGGGCTATGATCACTATCGCGCAGATAACACCTATCACATCCGCCCATAATCCAATGCCGAGCTGCTGAAAAAGAGCCATAACCACATAATAGATCACTGCTGCTAGTGAAAAACCGATGATGATACTGATCACCTGTTGTGCTTTCCATTTGATAAGGATCAGCAGAATTGCCGTGACCACAAGCATAGCAAAAATGAATAGGAACGCGTTTAAAATAGATCCGGGATCCTCAAAAGCACCAAGACCTGCTGCCTTAACAGGACCAATGAGAAGGACTGCAAGAATACTTGTCGCTGCCATCATCAAAATAAGGCCGACATATGATGCCGCTGAACGCAGATTATATTCACTCATATATAGTTAAGTTAATATTAACCCTCACCTTAGTTAAACTATGAATGTTCGCGACATCATCCCAGAGATACTTCTTATCCTTCTAATGGCAGTATCTGCTATTGTGGTTGTCAGCAGATTATGGCAGGATGCCATTATCTCTATTGGGATTCTGCTGCTTATTCTTGCATTTGGCGGGCTTATTCTACAGGTTCTTGTCCGTCTTCGAAGGCTTGAGGAACAGGCGATTCAGCGTGAGCGCATGCTTAGAAGCAACCTTGAGGACTTGGGCAGACAATTGATCGCAAAACAGGACCTTACCTCACAGACGGTCATAGAAGCGGTCGAAAGTATCAAGATGCGGATGTACCGTTAGATGGGTGTTGCCCTCCGGCCGCTTCTTGCGGAGTATAAGGAATCGCCCGGATGGGAGGGGCTTGGCGGGATAGCGGCGATCGATGCATTCAATGCATTGTACCAGTTCCTTTCGGGAATACGGCAGGCAGACGGCGCGCCGCTGATGGACATCCAAGGACGAAACACTTCACACCTCAGCGGGCTGCTGTTTCGAAACGCGAACCTGATAGAAAAAAATATCACCCCCATATACGTTTTTGACGGAAAACCCCCGGTTTTTAAGGCAGCAACATTGGATAAGCGCAGAGAGATCCGGAAAAATGCGGCAGAATCCTGGGAAAAGGCATTGAAGGAAGGAGATGAGGAAAGCGCCAGAAAATATGCGATGGCGTCCTCAAAGGTCGATGCCTTCATCGTCGATTCATCAAAAGAGCTCCTCTCCGCTCTCGGGATAGCCTGGGTCCAGGCACCAGAAGAAGGAGAGGCTCAGTCCTCATACATGGCAAAGAACGGAGATGTCACGTATGCTGTTTCACAGGACTATGATTCACTGCTGTTTGGAACTCCGGATCTGATCCGAAACATCACGGTATCAGGAAAGAAGAGGATCCGCGGAAAGGTTTTCTCAGTGTATCCGGAGAGACTCAGATTGGAAGCGGTCCTTTCCGGACTGAAAATAACACAGGAGGAGCTGATCCAAATAGCACTCCTGATCGGAACGGATTATAACAGAGGGGTATCAGGAGTCGGGCCAAAGACTGCCATTAAACTCGTAACTGAAGGGAAGTTCTATGAACGGATCGGCGAGTCGGAGAATGCGGCTGAGCCGGATGAGCTGATCAAATACTTCCTAGATCCACCGGTGGAGAGATCCTATAAAATTGAAACAAGATCGCCTGATCCAGAACGGGTCATCGATCTTTTGTGCGGGGAGCACGGATTTTCAAAAGAGCGAGTGAAGGCAGGACTTGAACGTCTCGGCGCAAAAAAGGGGCAGGCAACGCTCGATGCGTGGTTTTAGTTTTTCTTAGAGAAGAAAAAATCCCGTTGCTAAAAAAATATTTGGAAATGTTTTAGAATTTATTTCCAACGATGACAATGGTCTTTTCTGTCATCTTTGCAAAAATGCCGTTCTCCAGAACACCTGGGATCGCATTGATTTGAGATTCAAGAGTTGAAGGATCATTCACTTTGCCAAAAGCACAGTCAAAGATATAATTCCCATTATCAGAAATGACCGGACCATCTTTTTTCACACCGTTTCGCATGACCGGAGTTCCTCCAAGTTCCATAAGTCTTTTGCAGACACTTCCATACGCAAACGGAAGGATCTCGATCGGTACAGAAGCATCCAGATCGTTCACCTCTTTTGCCTGATCGATGACAACTACAAATTTTTTTGCGGCATCGGCAACGATTTTTTCTCTGAGATGGGCAGCTCCTCTTCCTTTGATCATCTGCTTGGAAGGAGTCACCTGATCCGCTCCGTCAATGGCGAGATCCAAAACCGGGTGAAGGGATAGGGTCGTCAGTGGGATCCCGTATTCCTCGGCACGCATAGCGGTCTGATGAGAGGTGGGAACGCCAAATATTTTGAGACCTTCGGACCTGATCCGCTCTCCAAGGCGTTCCATCGCGAAAAAGACCGTGGAGCCGGTTCCAAGGCCCACGATCATTCCATTTTTAACCATATCTGCAGCTCGGTATCCTGCATTTTTCTTTGCCTCAACAATATCGTCGCTCATGAACACAAATATGCATGACTTCCTAATAATGACTTTGGATAAGACTCACCTGATGCATTTATTATAGCAATAAACCCTTAACTATTTATGAAAGAATCACTCCCGACAGGGAAAAGCCTGATACTCATCATTATCGTGGCTTCCCTTGCGACATTCATGTCATCTTTAGATGGAACTATCGTAAATATCGCTCTCCCGAGCATTGCAGAACAGTTCGGTCTCAGCACATCCTCTGTCGCATGGGTCAGCACCATATATCTGCTTGTCATGGCCGGTTTATTGCTGATCGTCGGCAAACTCACCGACACCATCGGCCTAAAAAAGATTTTCCTGGCGGGATTTAGTATATTTGTTATCGGGTCCTTTGCCTGTGGTTTTTTCCCAGAATATTTTGACTCATTTGTGATCCTACTGGTTTCCCGGGTCGTACAGGCAATTGGCGGTGTAATGATGATGGTCGTTGCCCCAGCCATGCTCTCCCGATTCATGCCGGGAGACAGGCGGGCAAAAGGACTGTCCATGGTAATGGTCTTTGCCGCGGTGGGTATGGCTTTAGGTCCTACCCTTGGAGGTATCCTTACTGAATATCTATCATGGAACTGGATCTTCTACATCAACGTGCCAATAGGTATCATCGCCGTTATTCTCGGTTTGATCGTTATCCCAAAAACCACAGCAGATTCATGCCCCCGCAAAAGATTCGATACCCAGGGTGCCGTTTTGATATTTGTTGGACTTGCGGCACTTCTCTTAACTATCACAGAAGGATTTGCCATGGGATGGACATCACCTCCTATCATCGTCTCGACCCTCCTTGCTGTAATCTGTATCGCCGCTTTCATTCGACGGGAACTGCGCTACGACAACCCGCTGATTGACCTTACAATGTTTAGAAGCAGATCATTTGTTATACTAAACATAATCTATTCAGTCTTGTTCTTCACCTTTGCCGGAGCAAGCTACATGCTTCCATTCTGCCTTGAATATGTGCACGGCTTTTCAGTTTCAGAAGCTGGTTTGATTCTTTCGACCCTTTCGGTCGGCATGATGATCACAGGTGTCCTATCTGGATTTGTTTATGCAAAACTGGTCGGAAAAATAAAATATATGGTGATGACCGGGGTTTTGATGATCGGGATAGGATACCTCCTTCTTTCCAGCCTCAGCCCAGTATCGGGTTTAGGCGTTATCCTTACCGCGCTTTCAGTGATCGGTCTTGGCCTTGGTATAACGATCACTCCCCTTACCACGCTTATCATGGGAGCTGCCCCTCCATCCAAGCAGGGTATGGTCTCAGGTCTGACCGGGCTAGAACGATTCGGCCCAATGACAATAGGTGTAGCGGTCTACAACTTGATCGTCATTATAGGGATCGTCACGATAGTGGAAAATTCAGGTATCACAGAAATGCCGCCCGCCGATATCACGGCGTCGATCCTCTCTCTTGGATTTGACTTGGCATTTTTGGTCTCGGTGATTCTAGCCTTGGTGGTTTTGGTCCTCTGTTTCTTCATCAAAGAAGAGAAGGCAGCAGAGGAATAACTTTTTTTTACTAATTTTCAGAATGAATATATCCTAAAAAATATGACAGACCCCACTCGAATCGCAAAAAAGACCGGGAAAGGTATTGCAGCATATCTGACCGACTGGAAAAATCTTCTGGCACACGCCCTTTTAGGCTGCTTTCTGCTGTTGATCGCAATTATTGCGCCGGTTCCAATCTGGACCAAATTTGTGCTGATCATCGTTTTGGTGACCCTAAACATCCTTCGCATGAGATGGTCAAAATCAAGAAAAGCGAAAAGATCAGCGCTAAAATAATCATAACCGCCTTCGACAAGTACCTTTAAGTGTATTTGGGAGTATCTAGGTACTAATAATATCGGAGGAAAAAAACATGTCATATGCAGTAATTTATTTTTCGAGAACCGGGACCAGCAGAGGGATCGCTGAAAAGATCGCGAAAAAACTTTCAGTTGAACCGGTAGAGGTGACCGACAAGAAGGACTGGAATGGGACTCTTGGTTGTATCAGGGCAGTACATTACGCCTTAATGAACCGAAATGTGACCATCCAGATCCATGGTGAGATCCAAAAGCCGGATGAGTATATCGTCATTACACCGATGTGGGCTGGTAAAATCACCCCTGCGATCAGGGTCCTTCTACAGGATCTTCCAAAAGATAAAGTGCATCTGATCGTTTCATCGGGAGGCGTGAACTATAAAGAACGAGAAGGTTATCTGTCCGTCCTGGACATTATGAAGAAAGAAAAGAACGAGGATGAGCTGATCAACGCATTCGTCAGCAGTTTATCCAAGTAAACCAAAATCATCATCCTTTTTTTATCCAGAGATCAGCATCTGGACGGCGATAATCACCATCATCAGGAAAAATATCCGCCGAAGCCAGACATCAGAGACACGACACGACACTCTAACGGCTAAAATCACCATAGGGATCGCCGTGATAACGAGGATCGCCCACATCATGATGTCGATATAGCCAACAAGATAAAATCCGTAGGCTGACAAATCGACCCCGGCAGAAAATCCATTTATAATATACGAGAGGATACCTCCGATAGTGATGAAAATTATAGCCGCAGATGAGGTCGCAGCCGCTTTTTTCATGGTGAATTTGCCAAGAAGCACCATCAGCGGAACAAGAATAGTGCCTCCGCCGATACCAAGAAGCCCAGACAAAAATCCTGAAGTTCCCCCAATACCTCCGGCGAGTACGGCCGGCATCCTATCACCCGTTCCAGAGGGGAGGTATGTGACCAGCCGGATCGCGCCAATGATCAGCATCACGCCAAAAAGAATGGTGAGGACCCTTACCGGGAGATATGTGGCGACCGTCCCGCCAATAAAACCGGTCACCATTCCGCACATTCCCATGATGATAGCGTCCCGCCAGACAAGATTTCTTTTTTTCGTGTGGCCGAGAGCGCTTGTTAAGACAGTCGGTAACGCTGCCGCAAGACTGGTTCCAAATGCGACCAAAATTGCGATGTGACTGGGAACGCCTGATTGTCTGAGAACAAAAAACATTGCCGGCGCATATAAAAATCCGCCGCCTACACCAAGGAGCCCGGACATAAACCCAGCAATTAGGCCTGTCCCGATCAAAATACAAAGTAAAAACGGTTCCATAGTATCAGGGTATTATCTCGCAGCCGTTGTATCGGGTGTGGGCAAACGCATCCATCGTAAGTCGGCCTTCATCCAGCATCGACTTGATGCGGGGAAGATTTTCGACAAGGGCGTCATGCAGGTTTCTAACAGTGCCGCAGACAAGGTGGTATTCATCACACCAAGGTCTAACAATGTTTGAGTACAGACATCTCCCTCCGCAAAATCCGTATATATCACAGGAGAGACAAGGTTCCTGGACGGGGATCTCGGGAAGAGAAAGAGGATCGGCGGTACGAATATCACCGGCGTAATAATCAGCCATCCCGACCATGATCGGGCAGGGAGCTATCCGACCGTTGGTCATAATGCTATAATTCACGTAACCCGAGCCGCATCTAAGCTTCGAGGAGCGGCCGAGAAGAAGATCCTCTGTCGTCGAAAGAAATGGATACCATTTTGGAACGATACCGGTACTCTCGATACGAGAAACCCACTCAAAAACCAGCCGGCGGATACCGGCATTATATTCTTCACTCCACGCGGCAAACCTCCGTCGGGAAAAATCCCCGGTGAAATCCGCGTCCATCTGCCAGTGGATCGAGCTGAAATGTTCTGCAAGATGCATGACCGATGCAAAAATATCCGTATCTTCTGCCGCCGTCATACGGGCAATAAGTTCACCCGTATATCCATTGGAACGGATAAGATCGGAGGTAGCACGAACCAGATCATACATCCCCTCCCCCCGGTGTCGGTCGGTCAAAGCCTTATCACCATCGATGGAGATAAGGATCGTCTCAAAACGGTTTGTATACGTCTTTGGGAGTTTTGCAAGAAGTGTGCCGTTTGTCTGGAGCATGAACCGTTTCACCGGCGCATGATCCATGATCTCCATAATCAGATCGGATCGGAGGAGCGGCTCACCGCCGATAAATGTCAAAACTGCGTCCGGATCTTTGCTAAGAAAATCGTACAGATCAGAGAGGGGGAAAGACAGATCCTCACATATTGTTTCATCGATCGTGCCCGGAGAATGGCCGGCAGGGTCCTCCTCCTCAAACATTTTTCCTCTGCAGTATGAGCAGCACAGATTACAGTCATCGGTCACGATCAAATGAAAAAACATAGTTAATTGATCGTCAATCCATTCGTTTCGGCGATCTCAAGATAGGTATCTGCGACATACTCGGCCTGCTTTTTGGTCATGCCGTAAGTGTTGATCTTCCAAACCTTGGTGGCTCCGGGGATGATCCCCGTGATTCCCTTTCTTCCAAGGGCGCTTGAGAGATAAAATCCTCGTTTCTTGTGGGTCTGTGCGACCAGATCAAACGAATCGGTCGTATCCACGCGAGTGAGCGTATGTTTTCTTGGGTACTCGGAAAGGATCTTCGTTCCCTCAATGGATCGAAGAGCCTCCACAACGATCTGGCTGTTCTTAAGCTCCTCGTCGAAATGTTCAACTCGAGCCTTCACCGTTGGGAAGGAGGCAAGAAGTCCAACGATCGGTGCGCCCATTAAGGAGCATCCAAGAATGCCGACCTCTTTGATGCCGAATTTTCGACCGGTGATGTCACCTTCCATCTGCGTCGTGCGGAAAACCTCCTCTGCACGTTCCTCAGTTGCGGCAAGGATCCCCGAAGGAGCAGGAGCAGCCATACTTTTGTGACCTGACCCAACGATAAAGTCGACACCGAGATCTTTGCCATTCACAGGCATGATCCCCACCGTATATACTCCATTGCAGAGGACAGGGATATCATACTGGTGAGCTACCTTGACGATCCCTTTCACATCATGCATGTTCCCGTACTGATAATCCACCTGATCGATGAAAAGTAATTTTGGAGTGACGCCGAACTCACGGACAACATCCTCGATACGATTTGCGGTATCCTCGGCGGTGATGTGATGATCTGGGGTCATGGGGATCTCACGAGCGATTCCTTTCTGAAGCTCGATGGAGATATAAGAAGTATAGTGAGCAAGAGAGCCGATAAGCACCGGGTCACCTTTTTCCACATAAGTGCCGGCAACCTGCTGGAACCCGCGACGTGCTCCGGGAACGGTACGTACTTGGGCCATTCCAAGCCACTCGGCGAGATCCACATGGAAATCTTTCAGCGGGGGTTTCTGGATATAATCCAGACGGAACGGCTTTCTACAGTTGTCGCAGACCGAATAACCATCGCCATATGAGATCATGGCTTTCATAGCCTCAGGTGTTAAGCGCCCCCCTACCTGGATAGGATCTAAATTGATCGTGGTCTCATCGATCATGCGTGCCTCAATGTCATCACAGCATTTCATAAAAGCTCCTCCCTGAGTATGGCTATCTGTTTTTCTACTGAAACGAGAGCCTTTTCGGTCTTTTCCTTCTGATCCTCATCAAGAGAATGATCCGGGGCAGTTACCCGAAGTGTGACTCTAATATCCGTTAAGGAAAATAAGGCCTGAAATACTGCATCTGCGGCTCGCTCTGACATGATGGTATATACCTCTACTCCTAGATAAAAGAAAATATCGTTATAGGCTAACGAATCCGAGAAGGAAAAGAACGCCGATGATCACAGGAACGTGGAGAAGATAAACTATCAGTGTGTGGCGGCCGATAAAACAAAGCGGGGCAAGTGAACGCGGCATTTCACCGAGCTGGGTGAGGATCCCATGCCGGACTCCATCTTTATAGATGACCGATCCTAGCGCCACCCCGAGAAGTACGATGCCAAACCAGGGAATAAGCGGTTCATAGTCAAGAGTCGAAAACCCGTTATAGGTTATACCAAGCGGGATCAAAAATGCAGGACCCCTGAGCATAGAGACAATCGGCGAAAGGAAAATACAGATCAGACCAAGTACGAACGGGATGTACGGCTTGACCTTCATCACAACAAGCGGGATGGAAAGGATCGTGGAAACCCCGATCAGGTGAAGGACCCCAAAAACAACAACCTCCTCAGGATACACGAGCCAAGTTGCTATCGTAATTACAGCCGCAAAGCAGAGAATAAAGAGGCCGCGGAAAAAGAGTTTCTTTGTCGCTTTGACAGGACTGTTCACACGGCCTGTCGAAAGAACAAGAGAAATTCCAGCAATCAGTACAAAGAGAAAAGCGATAGGCGCACCCGACATGGTAAACGGGTCAAACCAAGGAACGAACCCTGTGTGAAAGAAATAGAGACAGAAGATGGTGTGATACAGGATCATCAGGATGAGAGCAAACCCTCGAGCAGCGTCCAGTTCAAAGTAGCGTGATCCTGTCATTGGATTTATTTTGATGCGGATATCATATCTATGCATCGAAAAAATGACGGACGAACATATTATAGAAGCGGTGGGGATGACCCGTATTGTCATCAGGGACGGAAAAGTTGTCGAGGTCGGAGAACCAAAGATCCAGTTCTGCCCGCTTGCAAAACGGTTTGCAACGCCGGTCGATCCGATCACGAAGGAGGCGGTGCAGAAAAATATTGAGGCACGTATCAAAAATTTTGGTATGTGTACAAAAGATCGCGAGGTGCTTGACAAAGAGACCTTTGTTCTGTTCGGCGCATCCGAGTTGATGAGTACAGGTCTTAGAACAAAGATGTTGGACGCAGCGATCATCTGCTCGGACGGCGCCGGTACCGTGATTGTACGAACGCCCGACCTTGTTCAAGGACTCGGAGGAAAGATGTCAGGTCTTGTTTCGACGACCCCTCACCCGGAGGTGATCCAACGAATTGAAAAGGCAGGTGGGATCGTTATCGATAAAACAAACGCAAAAATGGATCTCCTCGCCGGTCTTGCCCGTGCTAAATCCGAAGGCTGGAGAAAAACTGCAGTGACGATTGCGGGATTTCAGCATGAACTCGCAGAGGAGATCCGAGAAAAATATCCCGATGCATTGATCATTGCCGTTCACACAACTGGGGTTCAGAGTGCTGAAAATGCAGAACGTCTCGTCGCGGCCTCAGATCTGGTATTTGCCTGTGCCTCGAAGTATGTTCGTGCCGCCGTGTCCAAAGCACTCGTCCAAGGAGGAGTTGGCGTGCCTGTATATGCAATGAGCCGCGCCGGAAAACAACTGATCATGGAGAAGCTGATTGAAACAGATCAACAGATCCTGGTGAAAAACACGAAGCTTCCAGTCGAAGACATGGGAAAACAACCGGGACCTTTAGCCTAGCTATTTACAGTGGATCGATGAGCAGCGTGCTGATCAAACCCATATTTTCACTTTTGAAATAAAAAGTCTTAAAAAAAGTTGGGGTATTAACCCCGGCGGCCAAATTGATTACCGCAAGATCTCCGCCCATTCCCACAGCCGCGTGGCATTCCGCCGCGGCCTGCACCATAAATCGGTGCCTGCAAATTGGACTGAGGTCCATATTCTCCCATCCGTACTACACTTTCTGGTGTTCGTACCGCAGACGGTGCAACTTCAGTTTGCGCAGGTGCAACCCGGCAATTCCCAAAGCCCCGTCCGGTCATTGACCCTGTTCCACAGGGTCCTGTCCCATCAAATCTTGGCATTTTACTATATTCCCTGATACTCTTCAAAGTATCTTAGTTACTCATATGCGCACAAGTAATTTAAACTATCGTATCGAATACTTATTATTCACATCGAAAATAGTTTACAAACATCCGAAGAAAACCGGTTGTTTTAATTGTTCATCGGACGAATGGTGAATAATAATATGACAAAATCTAATATCATTGACGAATTACTTGCAAGCCTGCCAAAAAAGGCCGTACCCATTCGATCAGTATCGGTCGGAGCGCACTGGACCGCCGTATGCAGCACACATTGTGGTCTTGCCACGACCATACTCGGGGACCAATGTCATGACCACAAAACCGTTGTACGTGATTCTGGATCCCTGCACCTGAAAAGTGCGCAGGAGCTTGCCGAGTACGCAAAATCAGATTATCCATTAGAGGCCAGTATTGGGATAGCAGCCATCAACTCACTCCTGAACATGGATGAGAAAAATGCTGTGGAGATGAATGCATCTGAGGTTTTGATGAAGAAGGGTGCTGGAAAAAATGTAGCACTTGTAGGACATTTCCCGTTTATTCCCAAACTTCGAAAAAGTGTGGAAAATCTTTGGGTCATTGAACTGCACCCAACGGGTGATGACTATCCAGCGCACGCAGCGTCAGAGTTTATTCCAAAGGCCGATATCGTAGCACTCACTGCAAGTTCCCTGATCAATCATACCATGGACGAACTGCTTGACCTTTGCGATCCAAAAGCGCTCGTTATGATCCTTGGACCGAGCACTCCCCTGTCACCAGTATTATTTGAGTATGGAGCAAATATCATCGCAGGGTCGCGTGCCCGGGATGAGACTGCCGTTCTCAATTGCGTAAGTCAGGGTGCAACGTTCCAGCAGGTGACCGGTGTAAAATTACTGACCTTTACAAACCCCTGAACGTTGCTAAACGAAAAAAACCAATAATGATCATGAAACAAAAATCAGAATCAGACGCATCGGATGTGTTCACATACACGCCGATCGGCGTCGTTCATTCACCCCATACAGATCTTGCCGGGATGCCGATCCAGCCAACAGGAGCAGAAGGCGTGCAGGGAACCATAGTTGTACGCCCTGAATTTTCTGCCGGGCTCAAGGATCTGCATGAGTTTTCCCACATCATTCTTATCTATGCATTTCATCGATCGAGCGGATATTCTTTGCAGGTCACACCCTTCATGGACACCGTCGAGCGAGGAGTGTTTGCCACGAGAGCGCCAAAACGGCCGAATTCGATCGGGTTTTCTGTCGTCAAACTGATCGATATCCAGGATAATATCATCAGAATAGAGAATGTGGATCTTCTTGACGGAACACCCCTTCTGGATATCAAACCCTATGTGCCGGCATTCGACGCATACGATTCTGCAAAAGCAGGCTGGCTCGACCGAAGTTCCCGTAAAGCAGGATCAACAAAATCGGATAAACGATTCTGTGAGTAACTGAAAAATTCCA
>DALTVX010000112.1 GCA_029987395.1 Methanocorpusculum sp.
AGAATAGGTACAATTGATACTCCGATTGGGGTGTAGATTAATCCTGACAGGGAATTCACCATGACCAATGACCGCATTTCGTGTTTAATACTACTCGTATTACTCTCAATTAGTCCAGGGTTTTTGCTCAGAACGTATGATATGCATAATGGGGTCAGTATGTCGGTGGTTCTCCCGATGTATTTTGCGGGCCTCATTATTGGAGGTATTGTTGCTGTTGTAACAGTATGGATAGATAAAAAGTATCCTCCTCCAAAACAGGTCCGCGTTGTTGTACAGCCTGTTTCGGATAAAAATGCCGGGAGAGTAAAATGGGTGCTCACCGGGATCCTTACAGGAATAATACTTCTCTTTACATGGCTGATCGTCGTGTATGTGCCTTCTGCAAAGAGCGGATTTACGTCAGTTGCCTATATCTGCGGTCTATGTTTCGGTCTCCTGATACTGCTTGCTTTCATGAAAAGTACCGCGGTCTATGGATATCTTTCAACCATACGCAAACGATAGCGGGGTGAACTTTCGTCGGCAGGGAATACAGCCAGCATTGGATTCTATGCTCAATGTATTGATAAGAGATGAGGGCGAAGGTGTAATTATAGATCATAGAAACCATCTCCACAATCATACTTAGATTTCATACACCTTGCCTGATCATGACTGAACATACCAAAAACACAAAAGCAAGTGTCATCTGCATGGCACTCATCTATTTTTTGCCGCTATGCATTATATCGGCATATTTATCCTGGATCATACCACTGTTAACATCCCTGTCAAATTCTCTCACAGACGGCATGTTTGCAAGTCTGATGGTTCTTTTGCCGCTCGCCGCTCTGATCGGAGTGATTACGTATAAGAAAACAGTCGGCAGGGAAACCACAAAATGGGTCACGGCCCTTATACTTGCGTTAGTTCTTTTGCTCGTCATCAACATCGGCATGGGGATCACAAACATCATCGACGGAGCCTTCACCTCTTCTCAGGCAATGCTGACGAATTTCCTGCGAACACCGATTTGGGTCACACCTTTCTATTTCGTCCTGATCCTTGCCCCTCTCTTCTCCCTTGTTGTTCCGAAGCTTTGCGAAGCACGAAAACCGCAGAAGATCCTGTCGGGAGTCTCGAAAGGGTTTGCCGTATTCAGCTTTTTCTATCTGATCTATGCTATGTATAGCGGCATATCAGGAGATGCATATGATGTTGTTGTCCCTGGAATGCCGCCAGCTTATCCGTGGTATATATCCCCTATGTTTATGTTGAGCCTTAGCATAATCTGGGTCGTTTTCGGTCTCGCGGTTGGAGCCTGCATGATTTGGCTGTGTCGAAAATCGGAAGATGAAGTTGACGTAATTGAATCGGGGTAGACCGGATCATAAAAAAGATGAAGTATGAAAAAGATGAATCGGAAAAATTACTTTGATAATCGTCACCCCTGTTTTTTAATTTCTTAGGAGCATATATCCACTTCCTCTTCCAGGAACATCTCCACGACCTCTTCGGGAAACATCGTTTTCTTCACGATCTGCTCAGTGGTCATACCCGCTGCATGGAATCTGCGGCAGATGGTCATCATGCTCTCGCCAACTTCGATGATGTGCATATCTGGATCATAGAATCTGACGACTCTCTGACCCCAGGAATGCTCCATCACCGGGTGAACGTACTTTACATCATATGTCTTGAGCCGTTCGATGAATGCATCAAACTCCTCCTCCTCAAAGTAGAGCTCGAGATCGTTTCCTTGGTACCGGATCTCCGACTCAGGTCTATTGATCAAACCTGTCCAGGAACTCTTTGACTGAATGGCAAGCGATTCGCCAAACGTGACATTCTCTCCAAAATCCATGGTTATTTCCTGACCAAGAATTTCTGTGTAAAACTTCTTTGATGCTTCGATGTCATCAACTACGATCAATGGGCATATAAACTTCATAATTTTGTCTCCTTTCCTCTCCACCAGAGGTACCATGTTTCATTTTTCAAGAACAGGATGGACCCGTCTAAAAATCCTGTCCAGTCATCCGCGAAATCATATCCTGTCAGCGTTGAAACGAATGCGGCATGAAACACATCATGGGTCACGCAGACCGAGATGCCGTTTTGAAATGCTGTGCTTTTCAGAAACTTCAGCAGCCTCTCTGTTCCCTCCGCAATTGGGTAATGCCCGGGCAGTATGCCGGTACGTATATACTCAAGGGTGACCGTTTTCGTCGGATTTTTCACATAGAAGCTGCGGGTCAGCTCATCATCAAAGATGTATGCTCCCGGGTCGCCCAGAGAACCATCTGGGCAGACCTTGTCCGTTACTCCCGCTCCTGCAAGGATCAGTTCGGCGGTATGCATACACCGATACATCGGGCTTGCATACGCCCGAACAGGTCTGTTTCCAAGCTTCTCACCAAAGGTCTTTGCGGCACGTTCTCCACGCGTCGTGAGTTTTTTCTGCGAACCCGGCTCACCTTTTATGAACGGTTCCCGTTCGGCATGCCTGACGAGAACGACTGCTGAATCCCATTCGGTCATTTTCAGAATGGTGGGGATCGGACTTTCTGTTCCGATGAATCTCACCATTCCTGAAACCGGATACTCACCGTTTGGGGGGTCGGCACGCCGGATCTCCTGTCCGGTTTTATCGATGATCAGCCATCCGTCCTCATCCCTGACGAGTGCCTCGCCGTTTTTAAAACCCCGGGCATCGAAGTACCAGTCACCATACACCATCTCCCCCCCGGTGGTGATGTGAGTGGCTCCATAATTTTTCCGGTAGATGACCGCAGTTTCTTCAGAGAACTCCTCGGCAAAAAGGTAGTTGTTGTGCCCGATCCGCTTTCCTTGTTCGTTGATGTGATAATAATCCCCTTCGGTCGTTTTCACCACAGCACAGTCTTCGGTAAAATCCCCGACCCAGAGGTACCGCTCTTCATAGATCGCATTCCCGGAAAAATCGATATGAAAAGCTCCTGACTCATCTATCACGGCTGCCAGTCCCGGAAATCTGAACGGCCCAACGGTTTTGAACCGCTGTTCGTAGATTGGGGTTCCGTTGAATTCATGATATGTCCCGCTCGGGCTTGGGATCGGAAGGTCCATAAAAATTAGCGAATGGCAGTCAGACCCACTGCCTTATTGGTCATCGCGATCGATTCTCTCGCGGTTTTCACATTTCCCGCCATTGCTCGGATACAATCCACCGTTTCCACAACGACATCTGCCTCCTGATGGATCGCCTGGAACAAATAGAGGTCGGTGCCTTCATCAAGGACCGAAAGTGATTCGGCAAAGATACCGTTTTCCCAAAGGTCACCTCGTGGGCGAAGCAGATCGGTGGTGAACTCTTTGAGTTGTGCCGTGCTCGTGATACCGGTGCTCTTCTGGATCAGTCCAAGACGGGAGTGGGCTTTGATCAGCTCGATGACCTGTTCCTTGGTGGCCGGAGTTTTCAGCTCCATATTGATGAAATGCATATGCATCAGGGTCGTTGGCACGATCATAGCCGAGGTTATGATGTTGATGTGGGGAAGAACGCTTTGAACGTCAGGACCGTGATGGGATGGGATGCTGACCGGGTTCAAAACGATCGCATCGATAGGTCCGCGTTTGATATCCCCCGGATCTCCACCTCGGCGAATCATGGTCGCCCGGACTTTTTTCACACCAAAAACCGAATCGATAAGTTTGATGATCCGGCAAAGTCCGGTGGTATTACAGGAAACCACCCGTGCATACTGTCTGCCGATCGCTTGATCATAATTACAGGATGAGTTGAAGGAAAATCCTGCGATCTCATGCTCCTCTCCTCCTTCCCAGATGGCTTTCTTCTGGTATTTTTCGTAAAGGGCTTTGTTTTCTACACCAACCCCTCCCGGAGTTGCGTCGACGATGATGTCGGCCTTCTGGATCATCTCATCGATCGAACCGGCGACCTCGGTCCCGAGCTTTGTGAAAGAGTCTTTTTTACTTAAGTCTGCGATGTAGAGGGGGTATCCTCTTTCTTTGGCAACATACGCCTCTGCTCCCGGTTTTGTTTTGGAAACGCCGATTATTTCCATATCTGGCTGACATGAAACTGCGTCGGCGACACGCTTTCCAATCGTTCCGTACCCATTGACTGCAACCTTGATCATAGTTATAGTATGCTTCTCTCTTATAAATGATAAAAATGTATGCTTCTGGTCTGTGGAGAAAAAAAATAAT
>DALTVX010000113.1 GCA_029987395.1 Methanocorpusculum sp.
AAATTGCTGCATCGCCTGCTTTAAGGAATGCTGGGTTCTCTTCCTTAACCTGTCCGGAACGTGGGTCCAGCTTTTTGTTAAGTTCAGTGAACATACATGCAGTCTGAGAGGTGTGGCAGTGGAACACCGGGGTGTATCCTACGGAGAGGACAGACGGGTGCTGGAGCACGACGATCTGTGCGGTGAACTCGTCAGCAACGGTCGGTGGGTTGTCGATTGGACCACAGACATCGCCGCGGCGAACATCGTTCTTTCCAATACCACGAACGTTGAAACCAACGTTGTCTCCTGGAAGTGCTTCTGCGAACTCTTCGTGGTGCATCTCGATGGATTTTACTTCTCCAACGACGTTTGCAGGCATGAAGGAGATCTTCTGTCCTTTCTTAAGGATACCGGTCTCGATACGACCTACTGGCACAGTTCCGACACCGGAAATCGTGTAGACATCCTGGATTGGGAGTCTGAGCGGTTTGTCGGTCGGCATTTCTGGCATGGTGAACAGATCGATCGCTGCAAGAAGTGTTGGGCCCTTGTACCAGGGAGTGTTTGCTGATGCGACTTTGATGTTGTCACCGACAAATGCACTGATCGGGATGAATGGGGTGTTGGCTGGTTTGTATCCAACGGACATGATGAGTTTGGTCATCTTGTCTTTTGCTTCGTTGTACTTCTCTTCGGAGTACTTTACTGCATCCATCTTGTTGATGGCGACGACGATCTGGTTGATACCAAGAGTCTTGGACAGGAAAACGTGTTCCTTGGTCTGCTCCATCGGGCCTTCAGTTCCGGATACGACAATAATTGCTGCGTCAGCCTGTGATGCACCGGTGATCATGTTCTTAACGAAGTCACGGTGACCTGGACAGTCAACAACGGTAAAATTGAATTTCGGGGTTTCGAATTTCTTGTGAGCGATATCGATGGTAATACCACGTTCACGCTCTTCCTTAAGGGAGTCCATTACCCAGGCGAATTCAAAACTGCCTTTACCCTTTGATTCTGCTTCTTTCTTGTATCCATCAAGAATGTGCTGTGCTACGGCGCCGGTCTCAAAGAGAATCCGGCCAACGGTTGTTGACTTACCGTGGTCAATGTGACCGATAACGGCAAGGTTCATGTGGGGTTTAGCTGGTGCCATGATAATGTATCTCCACTTTGACTCATTGATAGGGACACAAAAGATTGCGATCCAAATCAACACGAGTGTAAACAAATTGGTCCTACAACCATATAAAATAATTCCTTGAGTCAGAAAACTGAACCGGCAGACTAATAGGAAAATAATTCCGTATTCTCTGTAATGAAATCATTACCTCTTGATAGAAAACCGAGCGGTAAATCGACGGTGATGTGCGGGGACAAGGAAGTTTCCGTGCACAGTACCTGTGTTTTTTGCGCAAACTGCGCAGGGATCCGGGTAAATCGGAGAGTTACACCAAATCCATACGCCCAGGCAATGCGCGATTCGAAGGGCGGATTGCCCCTTGATCAACAACTTATGGACGGGATGATCATGTTCAACACCGTGATAGAGGACAAGAACGCGACGGATCTTGAGTGTTCGGATGACGCAGGATCTGGATTCGTCCAGATGTCACGCAGACGTTAACAGTATCGAGACGACCAGTAAAACGACCATGCGGGCGAGTTCATTTCCCGCTCCGGTCACATCTCCATTGACGCCGCCGAAAAGTTTTCGCGCGAGAAGAAGGAGACATGCGAACGTGACAAGAGCGGCGATGAGTCCCACCCCAACATACATTTTTCCCGGCAGCAGAAGGAGCGGCAGGGTGAGCAGTACAGTATAGATGCAAAACCGTCTTTTTGAACGATCGTAGATGTATTTTTGAATGCCCTCGTGGAACGGTTTTCCAAGAGCGGAGGATAATCCCATCGCCATTTTGCCAAATACTTCTGCAATGAATATGGCAAAGGCGATCTGGAGAACGGTCATTGAGCTGAGTGCCGCAAAGGAAAGGAGAACGACCATAATGCCTAAAGCGAGGGCTCCGGCGCCGGTGGTTCGATCGGTCATGGCGCGGATCCGTTTTTCTTTGCTGCCGTGCGCCATGAGACCGTCGCCGAAGTCAAGGAGCCCGTCGAAATGGTTGCCGCCTGAGATGAAGACGGCTAAGGCAAGGGTGATGGCGGCAATGATCATGGAGTTTTCAAAGCCGAGATACCAGGCGAGGAGAGCGGGTATCGCGGCGATGCCGCCGGTGAGATATCCGGCGATCGGATAGAGCCAGCTTCGCTTGGCAAATGCATCAAAGTCCGCCGATTTTCCCAGAGGGAGGATGGTGGTGAACTGGAGGAGTGCGCGAAGTGACTGCATTTATATTATATCTTGTCAGTCCCAAATGATATAATATCATGCCATTTGTTTCAACGAGAGTGAACTTTTCTGCAGAGTCGCCGATGTTCGCCCTGATCCTATCAAACTCTCTTGTGTCTACAATAGAGGGAGTTTCCGGAGCAGGGGAGAGTCCGGCAAAAAGTCTGATGGTCCCACCCTTAGACGCCGAACTCATCATTAATGGAAAGATCACCTCAGTTGATATGACGCCAAATACGCCGACCGGGTGCCCAACACCCGCTGTCATGACACTCGCCATGATGGAGCTGATCGGTATGAAACCGCTCATGATCGCGGCAGGTCTGGATAACGACGTTATCGTCCCCCATATGAATTTGGGGGAAAAGGCCGGCGGCGATCCACGGGAAGGAAACGCGGTTCCACATGCAAAGCTGCTCTATGAAAAAGGCAGATGGGTCGGCGAATATCTTTCCCAATCACATGACATGCTCGTTTTAGGAGAATGTCTGCCCGGCGGGACAACGACGGCGCTCTGCGTTCTTCGCGCCCTTGGCTATCAGGCAAAGGTGAGCAGCTGTCTCGTTGAAAACCCAGTCTGTATCAAAGAAAAGATCGCACTCGAAGCTGTGGAAATGGTAAAAAAAGCAGGAGTCACCGATCCTCTCGATATCGTTTCCATGGTCGGGGACCCGATGATCCCGGTCGCCGCGGGGATCGCTGCAGGATATCGCGGAAAACTGTTTCTCGCAGGAGGCACACAGATGCTTGCCACCGCCGCCGTGATACGGGCTCTTGGAAACCCCGTTCCCGATATCGTGACGACGATCTATGTGTACAATGATACAACGGCGTCATTCAAAGAAACGGCCGCCGCAGTTGGCTCAGATGCGTATTATGTGGATCCTGAATTTGGATCGATCGGTCACGCGGGCCTTGCACGCTATGCAAAGGGAGAGATCAAAGAAGGTTCCGGAGCCGGAGGGGCGATGTTTCTTGCAACCATCCTCGGTCATGCCCCTGAAGATATCAGAAACTCGATCCGTGAAATGGTAATAAAATACACATAATGGAACTGGAAAGATGTATTCGTGAGGCAGGATTTGCCTGCAGACTCTGCGGTGAATGCTGCAGTGGGAAAAATAACGAGGTGATGGTCTCGCCAGACGAGATCGATCTGCTCTGCAAAGCTACCGGCCTTGCCCAAGATCAGATAACTGAACCATATCCGGAATGGATCCATGACAGCGGAGCAACATTGACCTTTGGACGGGTGCTGAGGCGTGGAGAGGATGGGAACTGTATGTTTCTGAAAAATAACCGGTGTGCCGTTTACGCAAACAGACCGCATATCTGCCGGACCTATCCATTCATGCTCGATGGTGAAGAGCTGCTCGTCTTTGAATGTGGCGGTTGTACAATCGGCGAGGAGACACCAGAGACCGATCTGATAGCAAAGGATCTCCTCACACGAAAGGAGGCTGAGGACAAGGAATTCCTTTTAACAAAAGAGCAGTACCAAAAGCATAGTATGGTTTTGGGATCAACAATCATCTTCGACAGCAGAGGAGCTCATCTGCATAAACACTAATGACGGAAATACACATCGTTGGAACAGCTCACGTTTCACAGAAAAGCATCGACGAAGTTCATGAAGCAGTGGACAGAGTAAATCCCGATGTAATAGCCATAGAACTGGATCCCGGACGTTTTAAGGCATTAAAACTGCAGATGAGAGAGGCAGAAGAACTGGAACAAGGTATTCTGCCAAATGATACGATAAAACCCGTGGCTCCTGAGGTGAAGGATCTCTTGAAAGGGAACTTTACGCTTATGCTTGTTCAGTGGATCCTCGCCTATGTTCAGCGAAAAATCGGTATGAACGTCGGGATCGAGCCGGGAGCTGAGATGAAAGCGGCGATCAAGATCGCTGAAGAGAGAAATATCACGATCGTTCTGATCGACCGAAACATCAACACCACGCTTGCCCGATTCTGGGGAAATATGAGATTCCTCGAGAAGATAAAACTCGTCTGGATCCTTATCCAGTCAATAGCAGGAACAGATGACCAGACCGAGTGTATCGATGCAGAGATGGTGGATTCTCTGACAAATCCCGATATGATCGAGCTGGCTCTTTCTGAGTTCGAGAAGTTCTCACCGACCGGAGCAAAGGCCCTGATCACCGAAAGGGATGCTTATCTCGCACACGGGATCATCAATCTTGAGCACAGTTCCTTTGAGCGGGCAGTGATCGTTGTGGGCGCTGGGCATCTTCCCGGGATCGCCAGATTCAGAGAGGATCCAAAATCACTCCCCACCATGAAGGAGCTCAACGAACTGCCGAAAAAGTATCCGTGGGGCAAGATCATCGGCGGCCTCTTCGTCGCGATGTTTGCGATCATCATTCTCGCGATCGCATTTTCAGGAGCGACCGATCTTCTGATTTGGGCGATCATCTACTGGGTGGTGATCAACGGCGTGCTTGCCGGTCTTGCGACATTGCTCGTTCGCGGTCATCCGTTTTCTGCGGCAACGGCGGCGGGACTTGCATGGATGACCTCGCTGAACCCATTCCTTGCATGCGGATGGTTCGCCGCGATCGTGGAGGCAAAGATGCGGCCGCCGACCGGCGGGGACTTTAAGGCGATAGCAAAAGCCGAGACGATAGGAGAGATGTTTTCGGTCCCACTGTTCAAGATCCTTATTGTGGCGGCGGCAGCAAACATCGGCAGCACGATCGCGACCTTTGCCTTCTTTATCTTCCTGACACCCCTTCTTGGAGTCGATCTTGATATGATGAAAGATATCCTGCTGACTGGATTTACGAACCTCTGGGCTTTTTTGACCGGATGGATCTGATCAACCCTTTTTTCAATAGCACTTACGCGGTGTGATCTCAATCAGAAAGGCTGACTTACGTATAAGATGTACTTCGATTTCGTGTACGGCATTAGTGTAGACACAAGAGAAAAACCAACC
>DALTVX010000114.1 GCA_029987395.1 Methanocorpusculum sp.
GGCATTTATTGCTATCAACAAAGTGGACTTGGTCAACGATTTACAGCGAAAAGAGATGGAGGAACACATGCGGGAGAAGTACGGTGTCGACCCGATCATGATCTCCGCTCATAGCGGCTACCATATCCCAGAGTTACAGGATTCGATCTATGATCATCTCGGATTTGTAAGGATCTACTTGAAACCGTATGGCGAAGATGCGGATATGGAAGAACCGATGATCATGCGTACTGGCAGTACTATCGAGGATATCTGCCATAGACTCCACCGTGATTTCGTAGACCAGTTCAGATATGCAAAAATTTGGGGTACCTCGGTCAAGCATGATGCAGCCAAGGTAGGTTTAAAGCACGTTGTCGAAGACAGCGATATCGTGACGATCGTTACGAAGTTGTGATCAGGCACCGCAATTCTTCTAACTCATGAGCTGCTGCGCGTAAACCATCAAGCATCATCGGGATATTGACCGCGGTGAGGAAAAGGACCGAAGCAGCAAATCCCACATTCTTAACAATACCAGGCCGCAAACTTCGAGTAGCAAGGACACGCCGGAAGATAAGAAGAAGAAGACCCGAGATGAATGCAGAGGTCATAAGAGAGAATAACAACCTCACAAGGCGTTTGACCGGACCTTCCAACATCTCTTGTATCTTCTCTCCGCTCTGCCCCTCATCCCCGTGAATATATGCAGCACCGGTGATAAGATAGGGGGCCGCCGTCATCGCAAACATATCATACGCCCCGTCATCTGAAAAAATCATATCAGATACTTTTTTCTGACCATTTAGGATATCAGTAAGTGTTTTCAGAACTGAGAGGTCTTTCTCCGGATCCTTTGATATTTCTTCCTGAGGAGTGTAGAGGACCTGCAAGGTCTTAACGATCTCTTCTGCAGAGAATGGTGCCTCAGAATGTTCAGCAAAAACACAACTCAGAGAAGCAGGAACGCCGGCAATTGAGAGGATCGGGTCAAAATTCTCTGGAAGGATACCGAAATTTTCAGCAAATCTGCGCAGGATCAAGGCGAGACGGTTGTCAAGAGATGCGATATCTGCTTCGGGTATATTGGATAATATATCTGACCCGACCCCAAACATCTGAGAAACTGCCACCTCGATAGAAGAGAGAGCTGCATCGATATTCCCCGCGTGAAGATACCTCTCTGCGGTATCAAGGAGATTGTTGATCGATAAAAAATGATCCGGGGAAATATCCTTTGAAAACATGGTTGCAATTATGTATGCAGACCAACGTGATAAAGAATTACAGAGAAATCAAAACAGAATTATTCGAACAGCGTTTCATCACTTCATATGTTCTATGAAGATTTTTACGACCTTTGCAGCTTTTTCACGTTTTTTGGCAGTTCACCTCCGTAAACTGTCTTACAAAAATAAATAGATTTATAATGATATATAGATGTTGGTCGAAAAACACAAAAAAAACGTATAGCGGGCCTGGGGGGATTCGAACCCCCGACATTCGGGTTAGAAGCCCGACGCTATATCCGGGCTAAGCCACAAGCCCACGTTTGTAACGCCTTAATCTATTAGTTATTCATAAATATAAACTCTCCCTTAAATATACTGATTTAGAAAAAACATTAGGAGCTGAAAAATAGAATCATTATGTAATGATGATAACGAGAGTTACCCGTACATAATATCATCATCGAATGATATTGGAGGAACATCACAATTTTTCACATCCGTGGCAAGTTTTTGAAGCATTGATTCGATTGAATCTGCCTGCGCTATGAGTTGATCGGTATCAAGCGAAAACCCGTATAACGAACTGATCACTGACAACCCTGCCGCCGAAGCACGTGGATCTACATCGAAGTTTGTTTCAACAAGAAAACCAGTAGCAGGAATCTTTCGCATGCAGGCTTCAGTCAGGAATCCTCCGGTGATCCCCGTTACATTGAGAGCAGGAAGTATCAGGCAGCTTGATTTGATTTTTTCAACCCCTGCCTCTGTAGTTGCAACACCAAACACGCGCTCTCCATCACCACCCGTTACCACTCCACCGATCAGGATGATCTCAGTCACGGTCGTTCGGGCACAGAGCCATTCAAGGACCTTAAACGGAATCAGACAAGACCCCTCATCAGAGATGGGCACATCAGAGAGAACAACAAGAAAGTTTCCGTTTTCGTAGAGTCGAAGAGGGGCCTGAGCAAGCCCGTCGGTCGCGAGAGACACCGCGGGTAAAAGTGGGCTGACGATATCCCCGATATGGGTGAAGGGCAAAGATTCCACAAGATATTGAACTGCTATGCTTCCAACAAGACCAGAACCCGGAAATCCTGCGATGAGAATGGTCTCCTTCGACGAAGGTATTTCTGCTGATATACGAACCATTTGATTGTCCTTAGCGTGAAAGGCATAAGTCATACATTTTGAGCTGCCGCCGCTACCTTTCGAACTTTTTTCCATACACTTTAGTCTCTTTTTAAAGAGATAATACTTCGGATACGATCGAAAAAAGAGATCAGCAGTATCTGTAACGAACCCAAAAAAAGCCACACAGAAAAGCAACTGATTTTAGATTAGCCGTCCATACTATATGGTATGCAGGAATACGAAGTCAAACGCGGAAACACCAGTGATCTCGAAGATAGGATCAAAGCAGGATTCACAGAGATATTCGGCGTCAAACCAACAGAAAAAGACGGACATTATTCGATCTCCTATGGGAGCATGTCACGTCTTGAAGTGTGGGCCGGAGAAAAAAATAAGACGGTTATAGTGGATACTGAAACAAATGCAACCGTCTTGGCAATGCCGGATGAACAGGCAGACCCTATCATTCTTGACACAAATAAGAAATTTAGGAGCTATCTTGATTTAATCACCTGTTTTACCACAAAAGAACGAGTCAAACGGGCTAAGAAAGCGGCAGATAAAGAATAAAAACGCCAATAAACTATTTTTATATGGAGCCAATCTCCATCCTTTTTTTAAAAAAAATGAGTGATAGCTCACTCAATAACAAGTGCCGGTTTAAACGGCAATGCTAATTTTGCTTTCGGGTGAACACTTCCCTCGGCGGGAACGACTTCGACGATGAGTCCGCATTCCTTTTCGATGAAGGCAGAAGCCGCCTGGAAAATAACTTCCTCATCAACACCCTCTGCTATGGCAGAGACAAGTTCGGGTGCGAGCGAGTGGATCAGTTTTACCGTCTGGAGAGAAGCATCAGTAGCCTCTTTTCCTTTTGCACGAAGAGATGCATCGGCCATAACGATTTTGATAACGTTTCTCTTGTCCTCAGCAGATGCCACGGTAGAGAAAAGATGACGTTTCCACTTTGGGGCAATGAAGAGTGTGACCTTTGTGGTCTCGATCCGAAGAAGTTTTAAGATCGACTGGATATCTTCGATCGTTCTCTGAATGAGAGACTCGGATATTTCCACAGATCTGTTGATCTTTGATTCGTTAACTACCGGCCAGGCTGCGAATGAAACAAGACCCTCGTGCCCGGTTTCTTCCCAGAGCTTCTCAGCAGTATACGGAATGATCGGGGCCATCAGACGGATCCACTCGGACATGATCTCCTTCTGGATCGCACCGCCGGACGAACCCTCGGGGAGCCGTCTGCGGTACCAGGCAAGATCGGAGACTACCCCGTTGTATGCTTCCTGAAGGGCCTGCCTGGTCTGGAAGGCACACAGACACTTAGTCGTGGCGGCAATCCTCTGCTGCATGCGGGACACGAGCCATGCATCGATAGGCGTTGTCCCGGTGGCATCGGATGAATCCGAAATGATCTGCCACATTCGCTCGATCTGTTTTTTCACGGAGAGAACAAGTTCGTTTCTCCAGTCGAAATCCTGCCAAGGTTCTGCAGAGCCAACAAGGAACATGCGAACGGTATCCGCACCAAACTCATTTGCCGCATCCTCTAAAAGGAAGACATTGCCTTTTGAGGAGGACATCTTCATGCCATTTAACAGACCCATCCCAAAAACGACCATGCCTTTTGGCTGAAGGTTGTCCGGGAAGATCGCCTTGTGGTGGAAGAGTTGAAACGTCAGGTGGTTAGAAATCAGGTCCTTTGCGCTGAATCGGTAGTCATAGGGATACCAATACATGAACTCAGAACGAAGATCAAGCAAGGTTGCCTCACCAACCGGCATGGTTTTTGGATCACCTTTTCCAAGGAAGATATAATCAAAGACTGATGGGGTGAGTTTCTCAGCGGGGATCTCTGCTATCTTATGGGAAATGGTGTAATAGGCCATGTAGACGGTTGAGTCCGAAAGGGGCTCGAACAGCCACTTCGGATCCCAAGGAACATGGGTCCCAAGACCGACACGACGGGAGCACGGCCATTCCTTGAGCCAGTCGATCGTCCGTTCAAACTCGGCACGTACCTCTGGCGGAACGAGTTCCACTTTTGGCAGCTGCTCATGGACCTGATCTTTCCATTCCTGATCACCGTAGTTCAGGAACCACTGATCGTCCAGGATCTTGACATATACGCGCCCGCCGCAACGGCAGATCACGCGTTTCTGGCTCATCTCATGGAAGATGATCGAGCCGCGTTCCTCGGTGAACTCACGAGTGACATCCTCACGCGCCTGACGAACGGATTTTCCTGCATGAGAGCCGCAGGTCTCGTTGAGTTTTCCTTTTGAAAACTCTGCGTTATAGAGCTCCTGGGTGAGATCATCCATCCGTGGATCATTCTGATTCGGGATCTTGTTCTTCTCAACAATATCCTGTGCTGGGACAGTCCCATAGTTTGGAACAGTAACTAATGGGATGGCCTTGATGTCAGTGTATTTACCAGTTTCCTGGAGATCACGCAGTGCGATATAATCAAAAGGAGCGTGAGCTGGAACACTCATCACAAGACCTGACCCCATGTCCGGATCGACGAATGAGGCGGGGAGGATCGAAATGTCAGAGCCAGTATATGGATTTTTCGCGATTTTATCGATAAGCTCAGTTCCCTGAAGAGTCGAGAGCTCGATAACAGTGTGCTTCTGCATCCGAAGTTTATCTGCTGCTTCGGGACTGATGATCCATTTCTGTCCGTCGACATCAGCTTTGATATATGTGGTCTCAGGGTTTGCCCAGAGATTTGTTACACCAAAAATCGTCTCAGGGCGGAGAGTGGCACAGGGTATCTGGAACTCGCCAAACTGGAACATCACAAACACAAAGTGCATGGTCTCAGCGGATTCGCCTTCAAGAAGATCGTGGTCACCGACCGGTTGATCACATGCAGGACAATATCTGACAGGATACTCACCTTTCAGGACCTTGCCCTGACCGTAGATATGCGTATACTGCCATTCGATAAATTTGCTGTATTGGGGGAGGATGGTCGTGAACCTGCGTCTCCAATCTATAGAGAGACCGAGCTGCTTCATGACCCGCTCATACTCATCGGCGAAGTAGTTCACGATCGTGATAGGATCAGTGAAGTTATCTAGAGTATCCTTTGGGACACGGTAAAGTTCGCTGTAGAGTTTGATAGTTTTTTCATCTTTTTTTGCGATGCGTTTTGCGATCCCAAGAACCGGAGCGCCGGTGACGTGGAATGCCATCGGGAAAAGCACCTGCTTTCCCCGCATTCTCCAAAATCTAGCGATCACATCAGGGATGATGTAGGTCCTTCCGTGTCCAACATGCATTGCACCGCTTGGATATGGGAAAGCCACATTTACGTAAAGCTTGTCTTTTGCTTCATCAGGGTTTGATTCAAAGGCCGTGATCCACTGAGTTCTGATCTCAGGTTCAATTTCGGCCATTACCAACGTATTTGCCATTGTTGTTTTTCACCTATTGTATTTAATCGACGGGACGGATCTTCAGTTCCTCTTCAGCACCGTAGCGGCGTATCATTTCCATAGCGATACTTGAGTTTCTTGCAAGATGGATCTCACCGTAATCATCAACCGTTGCGGTAAATAAGTACTCTTTTCCTGAGAAAAGATCTACGATTTTGCCTGAGTAATCCGGACAAATGATCGTGACCTGTTTTTTCTCGCTCTTGATCTTAAATCCGGCAAATCCTGTGATGCATGCCGGTACGTCATTGAAGAGGACCTCCCGTCCTGGAAGGTCGCTTAGTGGGCGAACATCGATCCCAACGCCAACTTTACTGACAACAGCCGCGATATTTTTGCCGGCTTTACCAATTGCTGCAGGAACATCGGTATCTTCGATATAAACGGCCGCTTTCGTATCAGTGATCATACGAACAACGATGTCCCCTTCGGTGAACCGGCGGATCTCATTCTGGATCTCCTTTTCGAGAACGAGCCAGGCTGGGTTATCATCGGTGACCTCATAGGTCGGCATGCTGTGGACCGGGGGAGCTGAACGTTCCTCTTGGGCGGCCATCGGTTCAGCCGCGACCGGAGCTGGAGCTGATGCTTTTGGTGCCGGAGAGGGAGTGGGCACAGGAGCCGGAGACGCTTTAGGTACAACGATCGGGGTGACCTTTGGAAGACCAGCGGCAGGCGTGACCATGACCTCTCCTTCATATCTGAACGCTTCTGCGGCAGTTTCCTGAGTGATTATGTTGGTGAGCCTGACGATAGGGCGGATCTGCGGGTCACCGATCTGTTCAAGAGCCTTTGGCACACCAAATCCGGTAGAGACATTATAGATCTCTGATATGTCACCAGTTTTTACAAACACCATCGTCGCGACGATCTGCGGGATCAGATTGAGATCCATAAGGCTCGCAAGGCGGATCATTGCATCAAGAGCAGACTTCGCATGAAGACCACCAATGACTTTGATGCCGGACAGACGAAGATCGGCAAAAACGCCCAGCTCTTCGCTTCTCCGCATCTCGTCGAAGATGACGTAATCCGGACGGAGCAGGGTCAAAACCTCACCGGTTGCAGCAATACTGCCGTCAAGTGCCGCATACTGGGTTATGCTGTCAGGAACCATCAGATCGCGAGGGGACTCTATGGTCTTCACGATAAAATTCTGACCGCCAAGATATATTGCGATGTTCTGCTCAAGCGTGGATTTTCCAGAGCCAGGAGTTCCAACGATGAGCATGCCGCCTGCTCCATCCTTGAGCCGGTCTTTCAATGCAGCTGCATAGTTGTAGGACTCAAATGAAACCTCACGAGTTGGACGGACAACGGTGATCTCTAGACCGTCAGAAAACGGAGGGCGGGTCGTTGTGATCCGCATGGAACCGATCTGGGACACGGTGACCCCAGGCATCTCGACCTCAACAAATCCGTCTGGGTGACGTTTGGCACGCTCAAGACACTCTTGAGCGATCGCACGAAGTTCATACTCTGTGGCGGGTGCCTCCCTGATCTGGACAAGCCGGGATTCTTTGATCGTGCCTTTGCGGGCACATGGAGCAACGCGCTCTTTCAGATAAACAGCAAAGGTGTTTTCATCAAAAAATTCATCGATCTTAAGCGGAGCGAAATTATCTGTCGTTTCGGATCTCAGATAGATGACCTCGAGTCCTTTTGCTCTGGCAACTTCTGCCTGGACGTAGTCACTCGTTAGGAACGTGGCCTTGTATTCGATGGCAACAGCCCGGATCATGGAATCGATCTCGCCGCCGCCAGCTAATTTGACCTGCTCTAGTCTTGGTCTTTCGCCAACATATTGCAGAGTTATCTTTCCCTGTTTTGCAAGAACACAAAGTTTCTGCAGCTCAGCAAGGCCGGAAAACCCTATTTCTTTGCCCTGGTTCGCCTGTGCCTCGAGTTCAGCAAAGACAGCTTCAGGTATTATTATCGTTGCGTCACGGTATTCCCCTTTCTCGAGCAGGGCGGTAACGCGGCCGTCA
>DALTVX010000115.1 GCA_029987395.1 Methanocorpusculum sp.
GCGAAATGCGATCTTGCTGCAAGGAGAAACATCTCTTCAGCGATCCGCCCGACATGATGATAATAGACCGAAGGACCCATGAGGGTCCTCGCGATGAGAAGTGATTCTGCGGCCGCAATTCCAGATTCTCTGATGGCAAGCCCACTTGGAGTCAACACAAGGGATTGGATGAGTCGGCTTGAGTCCAGATTTCCGTACGGGACACCGGTGTAATGTGCGTCGCGTAAAAGGTAGTCCATCCGGTCAACATCCAGATCCCCATGAATGATTCCAGCGAGTCGATGATTTCCTGCGACCATTCCGACGATCTCTTTTGGATCCGTTCCGTTCTCTCCGAGGATGTCGGCGATATCCGGTGTCGTAAGGAACGGTTCGATCTTGTCGTGGGAGAACGGCCCATACTCCAAACGGAGCCTTTCACTTGAATGAGAGAAGGGCCCGTGCCCTATATCATGAAGAAGAGCAGCTGTGCAAACTAGAAGAGTGTCCTCTTCGCTGAGTTCCAATTGTTTTGCGAGGAGTGAGGCAAGGTGCATTGCCCCAAGCGAGTGTTCGAATCGTGTGTGGTTTGCTCCGGGGTAGACGAGGTACACGAAACCGAGTTGTTTGATGTACCGTAGCCGCTGGACCGCTTCTGTGTCAAGAAGCGGGACGAGGGGTGCCTGGACCTCGATGTATCCGTGGACCGGGTCTTTGATCTGCTTTGGCATTTATCCGGACATTCCCAGTTTGTTTTTAAGATCTGCAGGGTCTCTTCCTCCATCACTAAAGGTGATGACGGAGGTACGTTCGCTGATGATGCGGCCGTTTTCTATTTTATATATGATCGCGCTCTGGGTGTTTCCATAATAGGCTTGGATGAATGAAGCTGCATCGATGTAGTCTCCGTTCTCGGTTCGTATGACAGGGATCTCTGTCCCATCGGCTGCCGTGAAACTTAGGAGCTCCACACCAAATGAATCCTGAAGGGTCTGTGCCTGCCGGCTCGAGGAGGTGGTGACCCCGATCTCGGAAAAACCGAGGGCCACACCTGTCGTGACCATAAAGACTGCAAAAATAATGGTTATAATTTTAAGATATGTTTCCATGATAGAGTATTCGAAGTAATAGGTAAAGAATATTTATATGAAAATGAGCAGGAGAATGCCGATCCCGGCACAGATGACCGTACACCACCTGATCGTTGTTATGATGGATCTCCCTCCTTCGGCGAGGGGCTGTTCAGGATATCCTATCTGATAGACGCCGGGTTTTTCAAACATGATCCCGCATCCTCCTGCGATCAGACTCATAGAGATCCCGCCGTTGAAACCCGGTCGGGATTTTCGATCATGTTTACAGACGTACCATGCCTGTTTGACCCTTCCTTTCAAAAGGAAGATAAAAAGAAGGACCGCTCCGGTGACCCGTGCAGGGATGAAGGCAAGGATATCATCCATCCGTGCAGAGAACCAGCCAATACGGACTCTTTCATCTTTGTACCCGAGCATGGCGTCCATGGTATTGGCAGAACGAAATAGTACGGCTCCGATCATTCCCATGCCAAAGAGGAGTTCAAAGACGACGAACCAGAAGATCGGAGCGATGATACTGTCGACCAGGTTTTCTGCAGCGGATTCATATGCTCCTGATCTGATCTGTTCGAAGGACAGGGTCTTTGTGTTCCGGCTGACGAGGAACTGAACGGCTTTTCTTCCCTCCTCTTCACCCTGTTCCAGTGCTGTTTCAACAGCTCGTACATGCTCTTCAAGTGAACGCCATCCGATGCAGAATGCGAGTACGAGTATGGAAAAAGGGATGATTATGTAGATGGGGGCGTAGCGAAGTACAAGAAGACAGGGGAGTATGGTGATCGTGATGGTGAATAACCACCCGCATATCCCTACGAATCGTTCGGTTCGTTTGTTATAATAGTTTGTTCGTCCCCAGAGCCCGATAAGTTTTCCGATCAGGGCTACCGGATGAAAATTTGAACGCGGATCACCGATCAGACGGTCGATGACCAGTCCAAAAAAAAGAGTTACTGCACCGAGCGCCATGTGATAATGATCCCGGCAAGCATGATGATGTAGAGGATCACTGCCATAACAA
>DALTVX010000014.1 GCA_029987395.1 Methanocorpusculum sp.
ACCTTTTTTCTTTGGCGCGTACCGGTCATCCTGCATATAGTCAGGAGGATACTCCGCGTAAACATCGCCGATACCTACTAAAAATAATCATGTTTATATAGAACTACTAAACAACATATTCCATACATTACTCTGTCAAAACAGGGTATAGGTGATTATACTATGTCAGCACAACTTGGCGGACAGCCAATTTTAATCCTCAAAGAAGGAGGAAACCGTACACGCGGACGGGATGCACAGAGCATGAACATCGCAGCAGCAAAAGCAGTTGCAGGTGCAGTAAGATCCACCCTCGGCCCGAAGGGAATGGACAAAATGCTCGTTGACACCATCGGAGATGTCGTTATCACCAATGATGGTGTGACCATTCTCAAAGAGATGGACATCGAACACCCGGCAGCAAAGATGATGGTCGAGATCGCAAAGACCCAGGACGACGAAGTTGGAGATGGAACTACAACCGCAGTCGTCATTGCAGGCGAACTCTTAAAGAAAGCTGAAGAGCTTCTTGAGATGGACATCCACCCAACCGTCATCACTCTTGGATACAGACAGGCAGCAGAGAAAGCACAGGAGCTTCTCAAAGCAATGGCAATCGATGTCAAAGCAAAAGACACCGCACTCCTTGCAAAGATCGCTGGAACTGCAATGACTGGTAAGAATGCAGAGTCGTCGAAAGACAAACTCTGTGACCTTATCGTCCGTGCAATCACCCTCGTCGCAGACGCAGACGGAACTGTTGACACCGAAAATGTCAAAGTCGAGAAACGTGTCGGCGGCTCGATCGACGAGTCCGAGATCATCGAAGGCATGATCATCGACAAGGAACGTGTCCACCCGGGCATGCCCAAGACCGTCAAAAACGCAAAGATCCTGCTTTTGAACGCAGCAGTCGAATACAAGAAGACCGAAGTCGACGCAGAGATCTCCATCACCTCCCCAGATCAGCTCCAGATGTTCCTCGATGAGGAAGAGCGCATGATCAAAGGCATTGTCGAGAAGGTCAAAGCATCCGGTGCAAACGTCCTCTTCTGCCAGAAAGGTATCGACGACATTGCTCAGCACTACCTCTCCAAAGCAGGTATCTTTGCAATCCGCCGTGTTAAGAAATCCGATATGGAAAAACTTGCACGCGCAACTGGTGGATCACTTATCTCCTCGATTGACGCAATCTCTGCAGACGAACTTGGTATTGCAGGTATCGTCGAAGAGCGCAAAATCGGCGGCGAAGAGATGGTCTTCGTTGAGAAATGCAAGAACCCGAAAGCAGTCTCGATCATCATCAAAGGCGGAACCGACCACGTTGTTGACGAGCTCGCCCGTGCACTTGAAGACGCACTTCGTGTCGTTGCATGTGTTGTTGAAGACAAGAAAGTTGTAGCCGGTGGAGGCGCACCCGAAGTTGAGCTCTCCCTTAGACTCCGTGAATATGCAGCGACCCAGGGCGGACGTATCCAGCTCGCGATCGAAGCATTCGCAAACGCACTTGAAGTCATCCCAAGAACCCTTGCAGAAAACGCAGGTCTCGACCCGATCGACAAGCTTGTTGAGCTTCGTGCAGCACACGAGAAAGGCATGAAGACCTACGGTCTCGATGTCTATGAAGGAAAGGCAGTCGACATGTGGGAAGCAGGCGTTGTTGAGCCTCTCCGCGTGAAGACCCAGGCGATCTCCTCTGCAGCAGAGGCCGCAGTCATGATTCTTAGAATCGATGACGTCATCGCATCCGCACGATCTGCTGGACCATCCCCCGAAGAGATGGCCGCAATGGGTGGCGGAGGCATGGGCGGAATGGGCGGCATGCCCCCAGGAATGATGTAAAGGCAGAAATGCCCCGGGAGAATACTCCCACATCTTTTTTTTGATCATTCACGAACTTTAACTATTTTCAAACACCAATGGTATAATAACATCAGAGGGACTTTTTCGTGCGTCACGAAGTATTATACCAATATGATCTCCCGATCGAGATTTTGGATGACATTCCTCGGACCGAGGAGGTCCTGAATGTTATTTACGCACGAAGTAAAGATAAATTCCTGATCCCGATCCTGCTCACACGTCTTCGCATGCTATGGGGATATCCTGAGCGTGAGACGATCTACCGGATCTATGAGATGAACTACATCGACCTGCTGGAGGCTTCAGTCAGATTTCCAACGGCAGTTGCCCCGTCACTGACCATCAAAACGGTGAACAACGACAAATATGTCTTTCACAGCGTGAAAAACTCGGCAGAGGAGGTAAGAGCCGCACTTTTGGAACTTCGCGAGATGATGAATACGAAGGTTGGCGGTAACTGGCAGATCGCCGTGAAACGCAATCTGCTCAATGAGGAGTATATCCTAAGAGAGGCGGAGAACGGCGGGACAAGCCTCTCACAGACCAAGCAGGATGATGTGTTTGAGAGCACGCCGAGCCCGGGGCAAGGCTGTTTTGAGCCGACCGATACATTGTTTTCCCATTTTGGAGAGAAGGGGGGGAGCAGAGACGACGTGTTCGAAGCAGAGACCGCGCTCACGGAAAAGGAGCAGAAGACTGCAGAGACGGCCTGGGTCTCGCGGATGGTCGAAGCAACCGATACACCGGAGCCAGTGAAAAACGAGGTGCCGCTAAACGATGTGACCGTGTTCAATACGGATTCCGGGAAGAGGAACGATCAATGGCATGACGAGGGGAAGGGAGATGCGATGATTCTCCCTGGAGGAAAGACCCTGGTCGGCGGCGGGCGATACAAACACCTAAACGACGATGCGAAGAATCGTGCTGACGAGGATGATTCTCAGGTCTATGTTTCCAAAAAAACACAGATCATCCCAACGCCACCAACCCCAAAGCCGGGACTTGTCTCGTCGATGACACTCGAACCGCGGGACGGGCTGGATGATGAGGCGATCGATAAATCCCTTGAAGCGCTCAAATATCTGCGGGAAAACAAGATCATCACAGAGGATGAATATAAAAAACGGTGTCTCGAACTGTTTAAGAGAACGGGACTATAATATTTATTTAATCTCGACAATCCTTTTTTCTGATTCTATATCGAAACAGGTAGAATTCTCACTAGCGGGTTTGTCAAACAGGCCCGTTAATAGCTTGAGGATCTCTGTGATCATTTCATCACACACCCACTTATCTGTCACATTATAATGATTGCCTTCATATGTGAAAAATTCCACATTTGAATAGGGCTCCATCATCGATTTCAGCATAGAATAGGGAACGACCGGATCGTTTTTTGCGGCAATAACGAGGATAGGACATTGAACTTTTGGAAGAGCGGAAATGGCTTCATACGCCAATATTTTTTTCAACGAACGAAACGGTACGAGATTGACCCACACAACTGACTGACCGGTCAAGATATTTTTTATCGCGATATGATGAACCACTCTTTTTCCATGGATCTGTGAACAATCAAAGGTGTAACCCGGATAATACACACTATCTGTAAAATCATTCAAATGAGAGCGGGAAACAAACATGGGAATACAGAATGGTTTCAAACCGATGAATCCCAAAATAGCATCATAACTGGTGAGAATGATATAAGGAAGAGCAGCAGTTTTCTTTTTCTTTTTAAGACTGACTTTTGGGCTCATAACAGGGATCATGCAAACCACAGCTGCGATATCATGATCCTCGGCCGCGATCGTAAGAGGATAACCGCCTGCAAGCGATATCCCACAAAGAACGATCCGGGTATTGTCGATCATTGCCAAAGACCGAAGATGAGCTATTGCGGCCCGTATGTCATCCATCTGACATAAGGGGTCAGTCAGATTTCGGATCTCACCTTCCGAAAATCCATAATTTCGATAATCAAATAAAAAAACCGCATACCCATTTAGCACAAGACCTCTGGCATACCGCATGTTTGCAATAAACCGAGGATGCCCAAGACCATGGGCAATGATAATTACTGGAGGGAGTTCTACCCCGTCAGGGAAAAACAGATCGGCGTCACATAATTCGCCACACGACAGAAATGGGGAGTGGATTTGCAACATAACAGAAAGGGGGTAAAAAATGAAAGGGGATTAGATATTTTCTGATCGGATAATATAGATGAAATCAGCTGCAGCCACTCCATCCGCAGTGTTTGCACATTCCCTGATTACAGCCTTCGCCGAAATCCAAGGGTTCGCCGCACTCAGGACAGGGCGGGTTCTTCTTTTCTCCCGGCGTGACCGGGGTCAAAGACCAGTTGTCGAGTGTCGCGATCGCCTGATTGGTTGCCGCAAGCTCGATACATTTTCCCACGACATCTGCACAGGAAAAGCCCTCTGAATTTTTATTTTTGATCGCCGAGACACAGTTCACTTTTGCAAACTGTTTGACAAATTTTTCATACGGGACGCCGTTTTGTAACCCAGTGCTGATACTGCGGCCAAGCGCATTGCTGCTTGCTTCACATCCAGCCCCGACGGTTCGGATGAACACCTCCATCGGCTTTCCGTCCATCGTATTAACTGTGATATAGAGACGACAGCATCCAGACTGCGCAAGGAAGGTCCGTCCGACCAGTTCTCGCGGGCGGGTGAAAAATACCTTCGGGACGACGCCGGGAACGAGGGTCGTCTGGGCATCAGCCGGAGTCGCGGTATCCTGCTTTTCAAGAGCAAGAACAACATCCTCCCGTGATCCGGTACGATAGAGGGTCATGCCTTTTATTCCCTCCTTCCATGCGAGAATTACTGCCTGTTCGACATCCTCCTTTGATGCGGTGAACGGCATGTTGATCGTTTTCGAGATCGAGGCGTGAACGTGTTTCTGGAACGCGGCCTGCATCAGGACATGATCCTTCCAGCCGATGTCCAGAGCGGTCTTGAAGACGGCTTTGAATGAATCCGGCAGCCAGTCAACATCCTGGATCGAGCCTGTTTCATGCACATGATTGATGACCTCATCACGTTTTACTTCTGCATCAGGACCGGTGATTCCCATTGTTTCTATGATGCGCCGAAGTTCAGACTCGAAGTACGGGTGGACCAGCACGAATGTTTTGCCGACGGTATTTCTGCGGGTGTAGGCAAACGAGAAGACCGGTTCGATACCCGACGAGCAGCCTGCAAGAAGTGAGATCGTCCCCGTTGGGGCGATCGTGGTCAGAGCGGCGTTTCGCATAATGATGCCCTTTTTATCCCAGACACTTCCCTCATATGCAGGGAACGTTCCCTTCTCTTTTCCAAGGATGATGGACTCTTCAACGGCAACATTGTTGACCCTCTCCATCACCTCAAGGCAGAAGTTTCTGCCGGCTTCAGAATCGTAAGGGATCCGAAGCATGAGCATTGCATCGTGAACGCCCATCAGACCCAGACCGACTTTTCGTGTACGGTTGGTGGCTTCACGGATCTCCGGGATGGGGAATACATTTTTCGTGATGACCGCGTCAAGGAACCGAACACCCATTCGGGTCATTTTATCGAGAGCTTCGTAGTTCAGCCCGTCTGCACGGATGAACTTTGACAGATTGATACTGCCAAGAACGCAGGATTCGAACGGAAGGAGCGGTTGTTCACCGCACGGGTTAGTGGTATCGATCTCTCCAAGGTCTGGAGTTGGATTTTTCTGATTGATGGTATCGTAGAAAAGAATTCCCGGTTCACCGTTCTTCCAGACCCCATCGATGATGCCTTCCCAGATCTCTCCAACGGTGAGATCGGATCCTTCAGAGTTGGTTATCCAAACCGTGTCCATCTCACCGTTTGCCACATGCTTCATGAAAATGTCCGAGACCATCACGGAGATATTGAAGTTACTAAAGTCGCCTTCCTTGGCTTTGCTTTTGATGAACTTTAGGATATCAGGATGCCAGACATTGAGGATACCCATATTGGCCCCGCGGCGTCTTCCGCCCTGTTTGATGACATCTGTCGCCGCATTGAACACACGCATAAAAGAGACAGGCCCAGATGCCACGCCGTCCGTTGAACGAACGGGTGAACCTTCCAGACGCAGGCGGGAGAAGTTGTATCCTGTTCCTCCTCCTGACTGGTGAATGATCGCTCCCCAGCGGATCGCATCAAAGATCTCAGGCAGAGAATCGTTGACAGGAAGGGTGAAGCAGGCGGAAAGCTGCCCAAGCGGCGTTCCCGCGTTCATAAGTGTCGGAGAGTTTGGAAGGAACGACAATGACATCATTGCGTCAAAGTATTCCTTCGTCTCTTCCGATGTTTCACCTAATGCATCTGCAACTCGTCTACAGACATCTTCGAAAGATGCCTCACCGATGCGGTAATATCTTGCCGCTAAAATACTATCAACTACTGAATCCGCCATCACTTAATCCCTCAATTACTGATTCTTTGTTCTAAAAGGCAAATCGGGATATATAATACCCCAACTGATTTTTGTACGTAAGAATTAATTGGGCATACCCGTATTTAATTCACTTCATTGGAGGCTGAGTCTTACAACCAAACACTTAAGAGCTAGTTAACAAGACCAAGTAACCAAGATGGTAGTTCCAAAAAAAGTATTCTTTACCCGAGGCAGGGGTGTTCACAAAGATCAGCTCGTTTCGTTCGAGATGGCCCTTAGAAACGCAGGAATCGCCCCCTTCAATCTGGTGTATGTTTCGTCTATCATGCCGCCGGATGCAGATATCGTCTCGCGCGATGAGGGGCTCGCCGCTCTCCTTCAAGGAGAGATCGTCTACTGTGTTATGGCAAAAAACGCATCAAACGAGCCTGATCAGACTATATCCGCGGCAATAGGACTGGCAGTGCCTCAGATCCACGATAAGCAGCACGGATATCTCTCGGAGCATCACGCTCTCGGGATGACAGAAAAAGAGTGTGGAGCATATGCAGAAGAGCTCGCACGAACGATGCTGGATACCATTATGCAAAAGCAGGGCGGAAATATTGTGAAGACCAGCAATACCAGCATCTCTGCAAAAACGGATAAGAACGGGAACTGGACTACCGTGATCTCGACCGCAGTATTTGTCTGTTAAACCTTTATCTGAATACAACCAATATTTTTACAATATGTGCGGCATCACAGGAATTACCGATAAATCAGATGTATCGGGATCATTGTACTTGGCATTATATGCACTCCAACATCGAGGTCAGGAGAGTGCAGGTATCTATACATATGATGGTGAAACCGTACACAAACGCAAAGGATACGGACTGGTATGTGAGGTTTTTAAAGAATCTACGCTGGAACGTCTGGTTGGAAAGACCGGGATCGGGCATGTACGGTATCCAACGACCGGCGGTTCTAAGCCGGAAAACATCCAGCCATTCCATTTTATGTTTCGCGGCCATTCACTGACGATCGTCCACAACGGAAATCTGATAAATACGGCGGCACTCAGATATGAGTACGAAGGTCACGGTCACATTTTTTCCACGACGTCGGATACCGAGGTCATTGCGGCGATCCTTGCAAACGAGATCATTCATGATCACACGCCTGATGAAGCGATCAGTTACTGTATGCGGATGATCAGCGGATCCTATGCCGTGATCTTTATGCTGGACGGAACATTATATGCGTTTCGTGACCCGCTTGGCATAAAACCACTTTGCCTTGGAAAAACAGAAACAGGCGGTCATGCATTGGTCTCCGAGAGTGTCGCACTGGACGCGATCGGCGCAGAATTCGTTCGTGACATCGCTCCCGGAGAAAGTGTTAGGCTTCAAAACGGAGAGGTGTTCTCAAGAATGATGATGAAGTCAAAATCATGCGCATATTGTGTGTTTGAGTACATCTACTTTGCAAGGGCAGACGCAATAATCGACGGCGTATCGGTCTATGATGTGCGGCGAAAGACCGGGGCACTTCTCGCAAAAGAAGCCCCCGCACATGCTGATATCATCTCGCCGGTCCCAGATTCTGGCACCGCGGCCGCGACCGGATTTTCCCGCGAATCAGGAACGCCGTTTCGCGAAGCTCTGATCAAAAACCGGTACACTGGACGTACGTTCATCATGCCGACCCAGCAGAAGCGTGAGACTGCCGTTCGAATGAAGCTGAATCCTGTCCGCGGTCATATAAAAGACAGATCCGTCGTTCTCGTTGATGACAGCATCGTCAGAGGGACGACCTCGAAGAAGATCCTGTCATTAGTGCGAGAATTTGGTGCAAAAGAGATTCATCTTCGGATCGCATCTCCCCAGATCATCGCTCCTTGTTATCTTGGAACAGACTTTCCGACACGAAATGAACTGATCGGCGCAGCAAAATCAGTTGCCGAAGTGGGAAAGGAGATCAAGGCAACAAGTCTTGCTCACATCTCACTTGAAGGGCTTATCGAGGCGATCGGTATTCCACGAGAAAATCTCTGCCTCGGATGCCTTACCGGAAAATATCCGCTTGCAATACCCGGCGAGATGGAAGACCCGCGCTACGTCGAGATGGTAGATTCATACTCCTGCCCCTGAATGGGGATAGGGTCTAAACGTTTTTTTTTAGTATGAGAGCCTGGATGCACGAAAATGCATACAGGAAACTTCGGTAAAACAGTAATAACAGGTTTGCTGTTTGATGGTTTTTCTCTTCCGGCAAAGAAGGGAAAAACACATGGTAATATTATAGAGAGGTTTTAAGAGGGAGTGGTACGTGTCATTAACCTGATTATGTATTGAACAGACCCGAAAACGGTTTTGTGGTGTGGTGTGTTTTGTGAGGTGTATATTCTGTGGAAAAGTCAGTGTTTGTGGTGTGTGATTGACTTGACTATGACAGAACTGATGGTTGTTCACGGGTCTGCTTGCCGCTTGTGCTCTTCTCACAAGCTGCTACAATACTATTTGTCGCTCTTATATTTAAATATTCCCTCCAATGCACGGCATTGATGTTGTGCGTTGATGCAAGGCATTATAATTTAAGGAGTCAAATAAAGAGTAATGGCAGAGCTGACAGGCGATTTCTCCGAAATTCTTGCACTTTTACGAGATAATCCTCGTGGGATGTCGGTCACTGAGCTCGCCGAAGGCATGCGCCTTAACCGAAACACCTTGGCGCGATATATGGATAGCCTGCTGGTGTCCGGACAGGTCGAGATGCGCACATTTGGAAAGGCCAAGGTCTTTTTTGTTTCAAAACGAGTGCCCGTATCAGCAATGCTCAATCTCTCATCCGAGATGGTGCTCCTCATCGACGCGGATCTAAAAGTCATCCAGGCAAACGAGACGCTGTTATCTTTTATTTTGGCAGAAACCGATGACATTGTCGGTAAATACGTATATGACTGTGCATGCAAGACCTTCTGCAATGATATTTTGACCGATCAGATCCGCGCAGCGCTTCGTGGTGATATGGTCAGAAGTGAACTGCGCCTGATGAAAAGCGGGACCGATTGTTTCCTTGATCAGCGGATCTATCCGATGGTCCTTTCCGATGGAAGACCCGGCGTCACGATCGTCTGGGACGATATAACAGAAAACGTCAATTCAGAGGCCGCGCTCGAACAAAGTGAGGCGATGTTTCGGCGTCTCGTCGAAACGATCCATGATGTCATCTGGTCAATGGACGAAACATTTGGGATCCAGTACATCAGCCCCCAGATCACCAATGTGACAGGATACCTGCCCGAGGAACTCACTGGGCAGAAACTATCAGCGTTCATGCCAAGCGGGGCGGCGGCGCGCTTTGATTGGGAACTCGTCTCAAAGGTCTCGCAGGAAAAAGGATTCGTGCTCACGGAATTTCCCTTCATCTGCAAAGACGGTAAAAAAATATACTGCGAATTTTCCGGATCGCCCATCCTTCTTGAAGAGGGAGAGTCCATCTTCCTAGGATACAACGGAGCTCTTCGCAACGTTACTGACAGAAGAGACGCGGAGATTGGAGCAAAACGCTGGAAGAGATTTCTTGACTCTGTGATGAACAATATTCCTGCCATCATCACCGTGATCGACATGGAGTCGCGGGAATACTATTATGTCAATAAATCTGCTGAAAAATTCCTGCAGAAAACCAGAGCCGAACTTTCTCTGATGACCTCAAAAGAGATTCTGGAAAAGATCGGTTCTGTCCGGCTGACCGAAGCACATGACACTGTGGCTTTGACAAAAAAAGAGGTACGGGTCACCGAAGACAAAATCGTGGTAAACGGTGAGACCAGATATATATCAGCTCGCGTCATCCCCATGAAACTCGCGGTCGATCGTCAGTATCTGTTAACAATCGTCAATGATATCACCGAAGAGGAGGCGGACCGGCAGCGACAGACGATGAGTCGTGAACTGGCTTTCGTCCTTGAAGGAGTGTCAACAACGCATGAGATGTGGGATCCCCTTCTTGAAATGCTCCCAAAGATCTCCGGATTTGAATCGGTCGCGATCTATCAGAAGAGTGTCTTTGATGATTATGTACTGTTTCGAGCCAAAAACGGACGATACGTGCCGGCGATCCATACCAACTCGATCATTCACCGGATCATTCGAAAAGGAGAGCCGGTCATCTTTGACAAACACCGGATGACGCTTTTACCGGAAAACACCGACCCCCCGATGGATCAGGCGAAATCGCTGGTATTTATGCCGGTCATCTTTGAAGGGCGAGCAGTTGCCTGCGTGATCCTTGGATCAAAAACAGCGCTGTCTCCTGATACCGTTCGAAGAACTTTGCTGTTATCGACGGCATTCCAGATAAGTACAGTTGCATCCAGATGCCTTGTCCAGGAAAAACTCCAGCGGGAACGTGACCGAACAAGAAGTTATCTTGACGTTGCTGGAGTCCTGCTCGTTGTAATGAACCGGGAAGGAGAGGTCGAGATGCTGAACCGATACGGGGCAAAGATCCTGGGATATAGCGAGGCTGAGATGATGGGGAAAAATTGGTTTACCACGGTGATCCCGGAACAGTTCAGACAGGAGAGAAGGGAAGGATACCAGAAGATCATTGCCGGCCATAATTACACTGAGGAGCGCACGTATCAGGGAGTTGTCCGCTGTAAAGATGGGACGGAAAAAATCCTTAGATGGAGAAACACCCCGCTTCGTGAAGAGTGCGGGAGTATCTCCGGAGTTGTATCATCCGGAGAACTAATTTAAATCTTTTTTTCAAGAGCTTTCTCGACGATCTTTATCGCACAAAGATCCCCGCACATCGAACAGGTATCGCATGCCCCGTCACGATCATGGATCTTTTTTGCATGCTCGCCATAGAGTGAAAGATCATACTGAGCCTGCCAGTCGAGATTTCTGCGTGCCTCGGCCATTTTCATCTGACGTGGAAGTTCGGCGTCCCGACGGCGGGAAAGATCCCCGACATGAGCCGAGATCTTACAGACCCGGGTACCCTCGATGATGTCCTCGACATTTGGGAGAGCAAGATGCTCGGATGGTGAGACCATGCACAAGAAATCAGCCCCGGCGCACGCGGCGGCGGCTCCCCCTATTGCTGCCGTGATATGATCATACCCAGGAGCGATATCCGTCACAAGCGGGCCTAAAAGATACAGCGGCGCAAAGCCCGTGATCTCCTTGATCATCTTCACATTGTACGATATCTCGTTATAGTCCATATGACCTGGCCCCTCGATCATTCGCTGGACTCCTTTGTCATGGGCACGCCGGGCAAGTTTTCCAAGCGTCAGATACTCCTGAGACTTGGCAAGTTTTGTTGAGTCAACATACGCCCCGGGGCGCATTCCGTCGCCTAGCGAGAGCGTTATTTCGTATTCATCAAGGATCTCAAGAAGGTAATCATATTCTTTATAGAGTGGATTTTCCTCACCGCTTGAAAGCATCATCGCCGTATGAAATGAACCGCCGCGTGAAACAACACCCATGACCCTTGGGTCAAGAGTGAGCGCCTCCAGCACATCCAGATTGACCCCGCAGTGCAGCGTCATGAAATCAACGCCCTGTTTTGCCTGATCGAGGATCACAGAAAACAGGATGTCAGCGGTCAAGTCGACCACATTTCCGGCACGGCGGACCGCTTCGTAGATCGGAACGGTACCGACCGGGATCGGGAGTTTGAGGATCTCTTTTCTCATTGTCGAAAGATCTCCTCCCGTTGAAAGATCCATTATCGCGTCTGCTCCGTTGTCGATGGCCGCTTGTGCTTTTATTATTTCTTTTGCCGGATCGCAGGTAACGCCGGATGTTCCGATATTCACATTGATCTTAACGGACGTTCCCTCGCCGATCGCACAGGACCTATATTCACGTGCCTTATTTTTCAGAAGAATGGTCCGGCCTGCGATGATATTTCTGGAAAGGGCCTCCGGCGTTGTTCCCTCATATTTTGCAGCCTCGACAACTCCGGACAGATCTCCGTGAAGGCAGTTTTCGATGATGGAGTGCATATGTATGTAGGTATTTGTTTTTCACCTGCATTATAGGTTATACAAAGAAAGTTAAACCTGAGTAGCGAAGATATCTGAGTATGAGCGAGTCAATAATCTGGCTTTCGGGGAGCGGGTGGAGAGCAAACTCCTATATTGCCGGAAATATTCTGTTTGATGCAGGAATATCAGTAGACGCGGTGTATCCGTACAAAGATCAGATAGACACGATCGTTTTGACACACGGACACTTCGATCACACGGCAAATCTTGCCAAACTTGCAGAGCTCTGCAATGCAAAGGTCATGATCGGGGAGTATGAACTGCCGTTTTTAACGGATGCAAGCCTCTGTCTGTCGAACCGTTTCGGCGAACAGCCGCCGAATTATCCGGCTGAGATCCTAAAAGACGGAGACAAGATCGGCGAGTTCACGGTGTACCACACGCCGGGACATACCCAAGGAGGTATCTGTCTTTTTAGAGAATCGGACGGGGCACTCATCGCAGGAGACACGATCTTTCCAAACGGTTCATTTGGACGATATGATCTGCCGACAGGAAACCATACACAACTGATCGCCTCGATAAACAAAATTGCGGAACTTCCTGTACAATCGCTTTGGTGCGGGCATGAGATGCCTGTCGTTAAAGAGGCAAAACGCCATGTTCTTTTGTCAAAACATGATATCGTAAGATATGGATAAAGGCATTTATTGTCTGATTCTTTCCTGTGAACTGCCGTGCACGATCACGATCGGCGCCCACGGACCGACAGAATTCAAAAAAGGCTGGTATCTGTATGCGGGATCGGCTCTTGGGTCAGGTGGCCTTTCGCGGGTCACCCGGCATATCAGATTTTTTCATGAACATTACCGAAAACCACAATGGCACATCGACTATCTCATGGCCGCCGATGAGATCACGCTAACAGGTGTGATCTGTGCAAAAACCGAAGAAAGGCTTGAGTGCGTTCTTGCAAAAAACATCGGAGGCAGCAACGTTGAAAAATTTGGATGTTCAGATTGTCTTTGCCGCTCACATCTTTTCTATAGAGATGATGATTGTATCTTAGAGGTCAGTCAAGCTTTTGAAAAAACAGGACTGCACCCTAAGGTTCATCTGATCCGATAAGGCGAAAGAAGACTGATCTTTAGAATGATCCGAGCCATCTCTTCGGGAGATTCCCGATCCTCTTTTTGGATCCAGGTCAAGAACACATTGAAGTGTGAAGCATTGATGTATGCGAGAAGATACTCAAGCGGCACGGAAAAGCTATCCTGAAGAGCCACCGTGACGAGTTTTTCTGCAAACACGTCATGCCAGAGACGTTCTTTTAGCCTGTTCTGGAATGAACAGGAACCGTTTTCTCCAAAAAGCGCCCGCATGACCAGAATGTTCTCCTCGAAATAGGTGAACAACGCTTCGACGGTCTTTCTTAAAGAGCGGCCTTCTGTCAGGGGAAAGACCTCGCCTCGGATGATTTCTCGAATAGCCGTGCCGATCTGGATCTCAAACGTCTCCAGAAGGGCATATTTATCCTTGTAATGCAGATAAAAGGTCCCACGCCCTATATCCGCGGCATCGACGATGTCTTTTACCGACAATTCGTCAAATCCTTTTTTCGCGACAAGATCGATGAACGATAACCGAATA
>DALTVX010000116.1 GCA_029987395.1 Methanocorpusculum sp.
ATATACGGGAGATCCGGATTCTTTCAGAGAGGTGACCGAAGGCTGCCATGTGCCGGTGGTTATCGCGGGTGGTTCGAAGATTAGCGACTATGCAACTCTGCAGCTGATCGAAGGGGCGATGCAGGGAGGAGCTGCCGGCGTGTCGATCGGGAGAAACGCATTCCAGCACGCTCATCCGGATAGATTTGTACGAGCTGCCGCGTTGATCGTTCACGAGAGACGAACGGCTGAAGAGGCAATGGAAATTTTACTCGCAGAGGAGTAGTGTTCGGCGGGATGAAATGACCTTAGCAGTTCTTGGGCCAAAAGGCACGTTCTCCTATGAACTTGCCGAATCGATCAAAGAAAACGGTGAGGAGATCCGGCTGTTTTCAACGATACGGGACGTTTTCACGGCGGTTCTCATCACCAATGTTCGAGGGCTGGTCCCGGTCGAAAACAGTGAGGCAGGCGGCGTAGGAGAAACACTGGACGGTCTTTTGCAGACGAAGTGTCGTATCACAGCAGAATATTATATGCCGATCCGGCACTTTTTCGTGTCGAGATGCGAGCCAAAGGATATCTCGGTCGTTTACGCTCATATCCAGTCGCATGAACAGTCGAGCGTGTATCTGAATAGTTTGAAGGATGTGCCCGTGATCCACACGAGCAGCAATGCTCAGAGTGCAAAGGAGGCGGCAGTGACCAAAGGTTCTGCGGCAGTTACGACCGAAAGTGCGGCAAAGCTGTATGATCTGCCGATCCTTAAAAGAGATATCCAGAACTCAACGAACAATACCACACGATTTTTGGAGATCTCTGCCGATGCCGCGGACCCTGCGGACCCTGAAAAATGCAGTGTGGTGATCATTCCCAGAGAGAATCGTCCGGGTATCTTGTACGGGATCCTCGGGGTATTTTCACGCCGTGGAATCAATCTGACCCGTATCGAGTCGCGGCCGTCAAAGGAGGGGATCGGCACCTATGTCTTTTTCATTGATTTTGAAACGAGCGAGGGGTGGAAGGACACGATAGCTGAACTGCAGGAGATGACCGGGGTGAAGGAGCTCGGGTGCTATAGAAAAAAGAATCATCGATGATTTGGTGAAGACAGAGAGTCGTGTTGTTATTATTAGTGTGAATAGCGGGAGGCATGATTTTTCTTGATGCCTCGCTTGACACTATACTAATAGAAACCTGATAGGTGATGCGGGCAAGGATCTTGACCTTCTGTTTTCATCTTTTAGATATAGGGGCACATTAGCGAATCCTTTTTTAATGTGTAGCGCGTATTAATTAGTGCCTGTTCCTATAACCTGTTTAGCGGCGGTAAGGGAACAGGCGACTTTTATCGATTAGATATTTTTCATGAGATGTTTTACGAGCTTCTAGCTCGCGGGCTTTTCCAGATGGTGTGTACTTCGGCTTCGTGTATTGGGTCGGTGTGGATGCATGAGATAATTTAACCGCGAATCTCCGCGAATAATCGCGAATCGCATTTTTCTTGCGCCGTCGTGCTCTGCTCCGGCTTATCGCCTACGCAGGAATCGCACGCCGTCTGGAAAAATGCTAGGGGAAAAACCGGCGTGCCGGTTTTTCTTTCATCAATGCTTGTCTGATTTTCACTAATATGATGAGGTTTTTTCTCACAATAGAATATGGAAAAATATTACGAGGATAGAAAAACCGGCACGCCGGTTTTTCCGACAGCATTTTTCCAGACGGCGTGCGATTCCTGCGTAGGCGATCAGCCGGAGCAGAGCACGACGGCGCAAGAAAAATGCGATTCGCGTTTATTTGCGGAGATTCGCGGTTTTTTCTAATGCATCCACACCGACCCAATACACGAAGCCGAAGTACACCGTTAAATTCCGTCATCACCTTTTTCCCTCCATACCCCAAAAATACTCTATCATAATCCCCAGGTCATTTTTATGAACGGCACAAAAAAAGCAATCATCTTCGCTGCCCTCACGGCAGTCATTCTATTCTGTTTCATCGCAGGCTGTGTTGATACCAACAACACCTCCGACGAAAATCTGTATATCATCCACACAAATGATGTTCACGGCCATTTCGCTGACAATCTTGGATATACCTCGGTCGCAGCCTTATATCAGCAGATGAAAGGCGAAGGAAAACATGTCATCCTCGTGGATGCGGGTGATTTTAGCCAGGGAACGGTCGAGCTCAAAGCCACAGACGGGGAGGCAGGCGTCGATCTCATGAACCTAGTGGGATATCAGGTCGGGGTCCCCGGGAACCATGAATTTGATTATGGATTCGCTCATCTCCTTTCCTTAAAATCAAAGATGAACTTCTCCTTCATCTCTGCGAACATCTTCTATAATGGGACCGATCAGCTTGTTTTCCCGCCAAATACCATCATAAAGATCGGCACACACAAAGTGGGGATCTTCGGACTTACAACACCCGAGACCGCTGTCACGACCTTTTACACAAATGTCGAGGATGTTGACTTCGCATCGGGCGACGACCTCTATAAAATCGCTCAGGATCAGGTCGCCCATCTGAAAAGTCAGGGATGCGACCTCATCATCTGCATCGGGCACCTCGGCGTTTGTGAAAGTTCGGATCCAAACAGATCTACAGATGTTGTGAAAAATGTTGACGGCATCGATCTGCTGATAGACGGCCACTCCCATACCGTTATGAAAGGCGGCGAGATCGTCGGCAGCACCCTTGTTGTCCAGACCGGCTCCTCCATACAGTATATCGGGCTCGTCACCGTTTCACCGGATGGGAAAATCGCCGAGACACTGATCAGCGAATCACCCGGCCATGTCGACAAGGTCGATTCCTATGTGGCAGATATCATGGCACTGACCCATGAAGTCTATGGCGAGATCGTTGCTACCACCTCCGTTGAGCTGGTCGCAGACAAAGTCGTGTCCCGAACTGGGGAGACAAATCTCGGCGATCTCTCAACAGACTCCATGATGTACACTGCAGAAGTCGGAGGTATCAAAGCGGACTTTGCCGTCATCAACGGCGGGGCAATACGAAATTCTATCCATGTTGGGGATGTGACGGAATATGATCTGCTTAATGTGTTCCCGTTTGGGAATAAAATCGTTGCAGCAGATATGTCTGGTCGCATGGTCGCACAGATGATCGAGGATCAGACACAGGTTCTCCCAGAGCCAAAAGGCGGTTTCCCGCAGGTCTCGGGGATTTCTTATACCGTTGATACGACAAGACCCTATGCGGCTGGAGAGGTGAACCGTGTGACGATCGATTCGATCCAGGGCAGATCCTTTGATCTGAATGCAACATATACCGTCATTCTCACTGATTTTCTGGTGAACGGCGGGGACTCGTATCCAAATATCCCTGCGATGGGTGGTACATATATCACGCTTCATGCCGGCCTTGAGGACGGTCTTATCTATTATATATCCGATAAACTAAGCGGTCTTGTGGATGAGGAGTATGCAAAACCTCAGGGTCGGATCACGATCATCACGAATGAAAGTGTTTCTGCTGCATCGATCCCCAGAGCGACCCTGACTCCCGGCGTTGCTGCCTGAGGGGAATTCTTTTTTTCTTTTTTTATTGGATCTCACCGATATCTCCAAATATTGAGACACCCACATATTCCATTATATGGTACGCCTTCTTCCTTTCCTTTTTCTTCTCTGTGCGGTCGTTATCTGTTCCGCGGGATGTATCACCGATGCTGATGAATTTTCAGTTGGGCTGATCGTGGATGGACGTTCTCTGGACGACCCATTCAATATGCAGGCGTTAGCCGCGTTTGATCTGCTGGCGGCAAAGGGATATACGACATATGTCGAGAATGCGAACAGTGCGGAGGAGATCCGGGCAGCTTTTTCGAAGATGGCAGAAAAAAAGCCGGATCTGATCGTGGGGATCAGCTATCCTGTTCAGCTGGAATTTGTCGAGGCGGCGCATGCCTATCCGGATCTTAGCTTCCTGTCGGTGGATATGGACTTTTCAGCACAGCCGAAGAATGCGGCAAGCGTGAAGTTCCAAGCACAGGAGAGCAGCTTCCTTGCCGGATATCTTGCAGGGATGATGACAGAAACGAATATTGTGGGGGTGATCACCGGGATGGATACGGATACGATCCGGGAGTTTGTCTATGGGTATAAGGCGGGTGTGATGTATGCGGGCGAGGCACGCGGGGAAAAAATCACGGTGCTGTGGGATGATGTCGGGAGTTTCTATGATGTGGAAAAGGGAAGGTCGCTTGCTCTTGCGGAGTATTCGAAGGGTGCGGATGTGGTGTTCAATGTTGCGGGGAATGCGGGTCTCGGTGTGATTTCAGCGGCTCATGAATCGGGGAGGTATGTGATAGGGGTGGATGTGGATCAGCGTTATCTGGCGCCTGATTCTGTTCTGGCAAGTGCGACGAAGAATATCAAAGAGACGATCCTTTTGGTTGTGGATCGGTATTCTAAGGGTGAGGATGTTAGCGGCGAGGTGTTGATGTTTGGAGTTGCTGAGGGTTCTGTGGCTCTGGAAGGGTTCAGTGATGTGGTTTCTTTGGACATCCGGGAGCAGATCACGGAGATCGAGGATCTGATCATTATGGGGGATATCGTGCCGCCGGTGACTGAGATGGAGTTTGCGGCGTGGGCACTTTCCATTTAAGTTGATTTTTCGCTTCTCTGCAGCTATAGAAAAGACAAGAATAGAAAAAAAAGAGATTTTGCTTCAGGTATTCTTTATCCTGAAGCCAATAGCGATACACAATCCAGCAAGGATTCCAACGATCGGCAGAGGCGATGCTGGCGCCTTTGTTGGGGTCCCAGTCGGAACATTCGTAGGGATCTCAGTTGGGACCTGCGTCTTGATCAAGCTGCTCTCCGGAATCGATCCGGCGCTCGTTGCTCCTTTTGCGTAGGTTATGGCAAACGGTGAGTACTCGTCTGTCATGGAGATATAGACCGCGTTACCGTTTTCGGTATATGAAAGATAGGTCGGAAGCTGTGTCCATATACCATCTGCATAGTGCCAGAGTGCAACATCCTGGGTCCCAAATCCAGCTCGAGCCAGTTCATCAAGTGGGATCGAGAAGGTCATTGTTCCAAGTGCGTCCGATGATATACCATCCGTCGTGATCTCGAATGATTGGTATTCCACTCCGGGTGCCGGTTGTACACCGTTAGGGAGACCCAAGGTCACAACGATCGCGGCATTCTGGGTAATGTCTCCCGCGATGCTGACCTGCATCAAGGGCGATCCCGTGAGGGTGAATGTTCCGATCATCTCGCCTGTGTCAGCGGTTCTGATGGTTACCGGTGAAACGACCGGATCTGGTGTTACGGGGGGAGTTTTGGTCGGTGTCACCGTTGGTGCCGGGGTAATTGGGATCACGGGAGCGGGATCGTCTGCGTCGGGTATCTTTTGTTCTGCCGTCCAGTTTGCAAAGATGTTTGTGTTGCCAACTATTGTTTTAGTTGAAAAGTTCCACGGAGTTACCGAATCACTGATATTATACCATCCTGTAAATGTATAACCCGTCCGTGTTGGATCAACCGTCGGTTTTATAAGTTTATCCCCAAAGAACTTGGTATAATTCAGATGCTCTGTTGTAGCATCTTTATAGAATGTAATGAGGTACGGAATAGCTGTCCAGTTTGCATAGAGGTTTGTTGCTGCTGTAACTGTAGTTGTGCCAAAGATCCACGGTGTTCCGGTTTCACTGCTCACATTCCATCCGTTGAATGTGTGATGATCCCAGGTTGGATCTGCTGGAGCTGTAACAAGATCTCCTATGAACTTGTTCTGCTGTTCGACTGACGTTGTTCCATTGAAGAATTCAACGAGGTAGGTTTGTTCTGCCGTCCAGTTTGCGTGGAGTTCTGTGTTTGCTGCTACTTTGTCACTACCGAAGTTCCACTGAGGACCCGTAACACTGGTATTGTTCCATCCGTTGAATGTGTGATGATCCCAGGTTGGAGCTGTTGGTTCTGTCAGCAAG
>DALTVX010000117.1 GCA_029987395.1 Methanocorpusculum sp.
CCGAAGTTTGGCACGATCGCTTTGTGGTGGACCTTCTTTGCTTCGGGGTACTGAACGAAGACCGTGTTTTTCTGACCTGAGACACGGGAGTGGGCCTTTAGGTCATAGTCTGTTCTATCCGCGATACCGACGATCTCGACCCAGCCAAATCTGTCTGAAAGAGCCTCTGCGTCCCAGCAGTCTGTGGCATAGTGGGCACGCTCATCAGGCATATGCTGCCGGAATCTGATCTTGGTCGGATCAAATCCGATGGTGGTCAGAATATCATGGGTCATTGCGACGTAATATGCGACATATTCGTTTGCGATGACACCTTGATCGACCGCTTCCCGCATGGATTTTATGACAGCAGGCGTTTCCTTATCCTGCTGGTCGATGCCCCAGAGAGGCATTTTATAATCTGCGTACCTGGAGAAGTTTGGGTGATCTTTTTCTTCCGGGTGGACGAATATTTCAGCTTCTGCCTGGGTGAATTCCCGCAGACGGATCATACCCTGACGAGGAGATATTTCATTTCTGTAGGATTTTCCGATCTGGACCGCTCCAAAGGGGAGGTGGTCACGATAGAATCTAAGAAGTCTTGAAAAATCCACGAACATACCCTGCGCCGTTTCCGGGCGGAGGTATCCTTTTCTCTGCCCGCCTGGGCCAATCGAGGTGGAGAACATGAGGTTGAAATCAAAGACGGCTACTTCGCCAAGAACTTTTCCGCAGCCTGGGCATTCTTTGTCGATGAGGGCATCATGAAGTGCCTCTTTAGACATTGTTCCTGCATGCGGGATGCCAAATGCTTCGGCTACATGGTCTGCCCGGAGGAATTCCTGACAGTGGGGACACTGAAACATTTTATCCGAGAATCCGCCGACATGTCCTGAAGCAATGTAGATCGGCTCGATACCAACGGTCGGGCACTCTATCTCGTAGTATCCTTCCTGAACTACGTAAAAGTGGCGCCAGATCGATTCGATACGGCGTTTGAGCATCGCTCCAAGGGGACCGTAGTCGATAAATCCGGCGACCGATCCATATATTTCAGAGGAAGGCCAGACAAAACCTCTTCTGCGTGCTAGTTCAATAACTTTTTCGTAGGTGTCTTCGTGTTCTGCCATAGGGATATCTGGATATTTATGGGGTTTGAATCCATATAGAATATACTGTGTTTGTGGGTCTATCCTTTTGACGTTTTGTCCAAGAGGGGCAGGGACAAAAACGTTATTTTCGAAAATGGAATATCATACCGTTTTTGTTGGTATTAATTATTTGCATCATTGATTACTGGTACTTTGTTTCCTGCTTCAAGACATAAACATTATATGGATAAAGATACATGTTGAAGGGATAGTCAAAATGGAGAGATATTAGATATGGCACCAAAAAAGAGACAAAAGGATTTGATGCTGTTATTTTCCAATCTGACGCAGAAAACGAAGATTATCGAACCGATGAAGACACTTCACGGGACGCTTCGTGATCAGGATGCGGTAGAACGGGAAATAGCGCTGATCATGCGAGAGATTCAGGAACGCGGCTTTTTCAAGACAAAACTTGAACCGATCCAACTTGCGCGCCTGATAACCGCCTTCTATGCGGATAAAAATGATACAGAGATCGCCCGGGAACTTGGCGATGAGAAATTGTCAAAAACTGTGGCACGAGCTCGTGTACAGTTGAAATTGTTCCGTGATCTGGATTTCAATATGCCATTCGATCAGGAACAGATGAAAACACTGATGAGTTCGGAGATGACGATGAAGGAGATATCCGAAGAGCTCGGCATCTCTCCAACAACTCTGCGTGAATACCGGCATGTGATCGAGCAGAAAAAGGATACAACACTCGATCCCTTCCTTGAGAGAATCAAAGATGTCATGGAAGATCGCGATCTAACGGAAAAAATGACATCCGGCCTTCAGCAGGATACGCTTGGCGAGTCCATCGATGTTGCCGAGTCAACCGATCTGACCGAGCTGAACTGACCCTATTCTTTTATTTTTTAAACGCTATTATCTAGACATGCATATCAGATACCTTGGTCACTCCTGTTTTATTCTCGATGGTTCAAAGAAGATCCTGTTCGATCCGATGCCGATAGATGACCCCGCCTCCGTCAAAGCCGATCTAACGTTGCTTTCTCATGCACATGCCGATCATATTGGTACGTGCCCCGAAAATTTTTGCACCACGATCGCCATCCATGAGCTTTCCGGATACCTGAAATCCCTTGGTGTTTCGACGATCGGGATGAACATCGGCGGCTCGATCACGTGCGAGGGAATAACGATCCGGATGGTCCCGGCCCAGCACTCCTCCTCGATCCGCCAGCCTGATGGAACGAGTCTTTATATGGGTCAACCGTGCGGGTTTATTGTGGAAATGGACGGGCATGTGATCTATTATGCCGGAGACACGGGTCTATTTTCAGACATGAAGCTGCTCAAAGATCTCTACCATCCTGATATCGCGATCCTGCCGGCAGGAGGCCGCTATACGATGGGGCCTGAGGAATGTATGATTGCTGCAGAATGGATAGGTGCTAAGATCATGATCCCGATGCATGCAAATACCTTCCCGGAGATAGAACAGGATCTGGAAGCGTTGAAATATGCGCTCGAGCTGACAACATCAGTCCGTGTGAAGATCATGCTGCCCGGGGAGTCTTTGGAACTTCCGGCAGAATGACCCTCTGAGTGTGCTCGTCAAATCCACACATTCTTTAAAATAAAAAACCTACTAGTACATAGTTATGAAAAATGATGGAGCTAGTAACACCAAAACAACACGTCTCTATCATACTATACAGAAACGTAAAATTCTTGTTTTGGTTGCACTTTCCATAATCCTTATTTTCGTCTCCCTTCTCGCGATCGGAATCGGTTCAGTGTACATCCCGCCTGGGGACGTTCTTTCAGTATTTGGTCATGCCCTTTTCCCGGGCATCATTGACTCGCCGGATGGCGGCATGGCAGATCTGATCGTCATAAACTTCCGTCTTCCACGGATCCTGCTTGCCATACTTGCGGGTGTTTCCTTGGCAACTGCCGGAGCTGTCATGCAGGGGCTGCTTCGAAACCCGCTTGTCAGCCCGTTCACCCTTGGTCTTTCCTCGGCGGCATCCTTTGGCGCCGCTCTTATCATCGTGCTCGGCCCGGCGATCTTCGGCTCGCTCTTTGCAGGGACGGTCATTCTTTTAGGCGTTACCTTCTCCGTCAAGTCTGGTCTTCTCATCATCTCGGCCTTCATCTTCGGCTGGCTAAGTGTGATCCTCGTCTATCTCATATCCCGAACGAAACACACATCCCAGGCGATCATGATACTTGCCGGAGTGGTGATCGGCTACCTTTTCCAGGCCGGGTTGCTTGGCCTCAAGTATATCTCCAACGACGAAGCTCTTCGGGATATCGTCACCTGGCTCATGGGAGGGATGTGGGGTGCGACCTGGCAGGCTATCGCAATTCTATTTCCGATCGTCATCATCTGTTTTTTTCTTGTCGAACGAAGGGCCTGGGATCTAAACACGCTTTCCAGCGGCGATGACGTCGCGAAAAATCTCGGGATCAATGTTCAGCGGTTTAGGATCTCCGGTCTCCTGATTGTGAGCTTCGCTGCCTCGGCATGTCTTGCATTCACGGGGATCATTGGGTTTGTCGGACTCATGGCACCGCACATCTGCCGGATGCTCATTGGAAATGATTACCGGTATCTTTTACCGGCTTCAGCTCTGCTTGGCGCACTCATTCTCCTCATCTCCGACACCGTTGCCCGTGTTATCCTTGCCCCGATCGAGATACCGGTCGGGATCATCATGTACATCCTCGGCGGCCTCTTCTTCCTCTTCCTGATCACGAGAGGGCATGGGAGGTATCTTGCATGAACATCTCGGTCGAGTCGGTCTCTCAAAAATACGGCAGTCATGATGTTCTCCGTGACATCAGCTTCGAGTCAAAGTCCGGCGAGGTGCTCGCACTTCTAGGCCCAAACGGCTCGGGAAAATCCACGCTGATCAAAACGATCGCTGATATTTTGACCCCGGCTTCTGGGTCCATCACGATAGACGGGATCGATGTGCAGAAGATCGACCCCATCGACCGTGCAAAGATGATCGGTTATGTTCCCCAATATTTCCATTATACCCCATTCACCACCGTTCTCGACACCGTTCTTATCGGCCGCCGTCCGTACATGAGCTGGTCGGTCTCGAACAACGACCTTGAAGTGGTCGACAACGCCCTTTCCACGATGAACATCACCGACCTCTCCGACCGGTTCGTCAACGAACTTTCAGGCGGCCAGAGGCAACGGGTGTTCATCGCCCGGGCACTTGCCCAGGACCCGTCCTTTTTCCTGTTCGATGAGCCGACAAGCTCCCTCGATCTCCGTCATCAACTTGAGACCGTCTCGACCATGCGGGGGATAGTGCAGAAGGAAAGATCCGGCATGATCATCGCCCTGCATGATCTGAACCTGGCACTTCGCTATACCGACAAGGTCCTGCTACTCAAAGACGGAGCAATGTATGACTACGGGACCCCGTCAAAGGTCCTCACGACCGAATCCGTTCGCGAAGTCTACGGCGTACATGCTGAGTTTGTTGAAAATGAACAGGGGAGATTCATTCTTTCCTATGCTCCATCATAGAGGTTTTTTATGAAAAAAATTCTGATCATGTCGGGAGTCATCCTGACCATGCTTTGTGTCATCTTTGCCGCAGGTTGCATTTCCGACGAGTCGTCTGGAACTATTGTTATCACCAACTCGGATAAAACGACCGTGACGATGAACCAAACGGCTGAGCGTATCGTTCTGCTGAACTCGAACGCAGGAGAGATCCTGTATCTTTTAGGCGACGCTGACAAAGTTGTCGGTATCTCCCAGTCGATCGCGAACAATGCCGAGCAGAGAAAAATGTATCCTAACGCGACAATCGTTGGAGCATGGAACGAGCCGGATGTGGAGTATCTCACCTCTCTGGATGTTGATCTGGTGATCGGGTATGCGACCTCGAAGCCGAAGAACGCCGAGGTCCTCGCTTCTGCTGGTATCCCGATCGTGTATGTCGACTGTACCAAACCGGAAACGATGACACAGGACATCGTTGAGATCGGCAAGATTTCTGGCAACGTTGAACTGGCCGAGAAGATCGCAGATTATTATGACGAGGTCATCACCGAGGTGGAGTCCCGCGTCGCCCCGATATCTAGTACTCATACGGTCTACGCTGAAAGCTACACGGCATACTGGGTCCAGGGAACGGATACGGGAATGGGGCAGCTGATAAAAATTGCCGGCGGACAAA
>DALTVX010000015.1 GCA_029987395.1 Methanocorpusculum sp.
GTACTCGCGACCCTTCGTATCGAAAACATTTCCAACAAAGAAGTGCCAGCCGACCTGATACTCAAATTGCGGGCGGTCATCCTCTGGAAAGATGTATTTTTTGTCGGTAGGAAGCTCCTGATATCCGCGTGCACTGTCCAATCCAAATAAATTTATGATCGCATATGCCTGATGAGCAGTGATCTCCTCGGCATATTTAGCGAGGGTCGTGTACCGGGCGGTATAATCCGGATTGAAACTCTCCGGGGCGGCGAGCAGATCGGCGATACGCAGACGCATCCGTTTCCCAAAAGCAGACCGGGAATTTTTCTGGTCACCGATCCGGTCCATGATATCCGGTGGGATCAGATCAGGATCATACTCTCGCATCCAAAGAGCACGGGCAATGTTCTCTTTCACCTGATGATCAGGAAGAAGATAGCGACTATCGGTAGTAGTCATATGAGTGAAATTTACGCGGCTTAGTACATATAGATATCCGCAATATATGACGAAAAGGATAAATGTTTATCACTCCTTCTAGCCCGTAAGTATCATGCCTCTCCCAAATCAGTATTCCCTAATGTATGCACCGATCATAAATTTCCTCTCCGACGGTGTCCCGCATAAAAGAAAAGAGATCAAAGACAGCCTCGTTGCGGTTTTTGGTCTGACACTTGACGAACAGATCATGCAGACAGGAGTGAGAGGTAAAGGGATCTTTGATGCGAAGGTGAACGATGCGCTGTTCTATCTCATCAAAACCGGTATGATCGAACAGACCGATACCACCATCTTCAAAATAACCGACATCGGGATGAAACTCTGGGATCTGAAGATAAAGGTCGTCGATGATGAGATCCTGACAAAGCACGGAAACGGGTTTAAGATCCTGGGCCAAACGCAGGACAATGGAAGACGGCCGGCACCCAGTGTGCAGAAGGTCGTTCACGAAAGGGTCTTCCCGCCGTCAAGACCAAACGCAAGCCCATCAAAAACCCCGGCCGCACCGCTTACAAAAAGCGGGACCATGACGAGAAATCTCGATTTAGCTCCGAAAAAAGACCTGGACTTTCGAAAGATCATCAACACATCGCGGCAGGGACCCTGGCGCCAGAGAATCGATAGATTCACCGAGGCGTACGGCTCGAAGCTGACCCCTGTCGAAACGGACGCTATCAGTAGAATAACCAAAAACAAGGATAAGAATCTCCCTCTTGGATCCGAAGACGTAAAACTTCTCTACCTTCTGTTCGAAAAACTGCATGAAGAGGATGCAAAAAATATTCTCACCGTGCTGTTCATCGATGAAAAAGGACAGGATGTCCCACTAAAAGAATAGATCAAAGATGAGGGTCTGCCCCATATCACATATTTTTTTCAGGGAACGTCTATTCACTGCACAAATGTTTCTCTAATTTCTGAAAGTGAAATATATTCAGGACAAAAATCATGATACAGCACGAAAAATCAGCTGAAGAGAGCGATATGATACAAAAACAGCCCGCGGCACTCTGGAGTGATGGAAACGCCACAGAGATCAGCGATGTTGTCGCATGCGAAGATGAGATCGTTCTGTATTTGAACGACAAGGAGTATCTGCATATCGTGGCGAGTTGTGATATGCTGGAGGAGTTTGGAGCAGGATTTTTTATCGCCGCGGGTGTTGCCAAAAAGATCCTGGCGGTAAAGGTCTACGGCAAAAACGTATTCGTGGAGGCGGAGATATTCGAAGATCTTCTGTCCGCAGAAAAAAAAGGTCAGATCTCATCAAAGATCATGATGGATCCACAGGATATTTTTGCCATTCGGGAATCGATGGATGTGGAGGTCTGGAGGCGGACCGGTGGTCTCCATTGTGCTGCCTTGTGGCATGATCACGAAATAGTTGCTGTTTCCAGTGATGTCGGGAGACACAACGCCATTGACAAAGTCATCGGATCCATGATCCTGCGGGGAATAGAGCCGGGCGAGTGTGTGCTTGGATGCACAGGCAGACTCCCAAAAGGGATGGTCATGAAGGCAGTGAACGCCGGTATCCCGATCATCGTTGGGCGCACAGCGGTGACATACCCGGGAGCGATGCTCGCGAAAGAAACAGGGATAACGCTGATCGGCTTCACGCGAGAGGATCGATTTACCGTATACTCGCATCCTGGAAGGATCGGCGGATTTCCTACGGCGGGACCGGAAGATGAAACAAACATCGATGATGAGACCAAACTCTCCGGTTGGAGATATGACAATGGAGAAATCACAAGGTCCGTTGATCCGGTCGTTACCGAGGGATCCATTTCTCTCTACCTCAATGGAGAAAAATATCTGGACAATGTTGGAACGCTGGAGTTTCTCGATGAACTGGGCGCTGGATTTTTTGTTGCATCGGGAGTCGCCAAAAAAATCCTTTCCGTCAAGATAGCAGGCTCTGATATTTTTGTTGAAGCGAGCGAGATATCAGAGGTCTCTGGTACACTGGCATCGGCAGGAGGATTTTGCCCGCGTGATACATCTGTGCGTGTGAAGGATGGCGGGCGGATCACGCCTGAAGAGATTTTTACCATTCGAAGAAGCATCAACACCGAAAAGTGGGATCAAACTGGAGCACTTCACTGCGCAGTCCTGTATTATCGGGGCGAGGTGATCTTCGCGGCAAATGATATCGGCAGACACAACGCCGTCGACAAAGTCATCGGTCATATGGTCCTGAATCATCTCGGACCCGAGGAGTGTGTCTTAGGATGCACCGGCAGGATGCCGCAGGGAATGATCGCGAAAGCAGCAAATTCTGGGATCCCGATCATCGTATCTCGTGCTGCCGCAACGTCCGCGGGCATTTGTCTTGCAGAAAAGTCCGGCATCACGCTCATCTGCTTTGCACGACCGCCGCGGTTCACCATCTATACTCATCCACAACGAGTCACAGGACTCGGTAACGGAAAGGATGCATAAATGGTCATTTATCAGATGCTATTTATCCCCTCCCGAGAAACAAGATAATCATGAAACTTACACCAAAAGATGCACTTGTGCGTTATCATCTTGCCGAGCGGCTCAAACTCGACATCATGATGATCGCCCACCAGTTCGTGACCATCAACTCCCTGAAAAAAGAGGAGAAGGCCGGCGGAAAAGCCATTCTGATCACGCTGACAGATATTCTTGCAAGCGATTGTAGAGCTGCGTCAAAACAGACCGGGGCAAAAGAGTTCGATCTGGCGGCCGCCGTTTTGCTTGAGGTGATCGGGCTTGCTGAATCGAATCAGTTTGGTCTTGCATCCGACAAAGCAGGCGAAGCGATGACCCCAATTACCACCGTTGCCGCAGGAGCATACACAGTTTTGAACGAGCATGGACTTATCTGAATTTCAAAACTTCCTTGCGACCCGTTACTCGGTCCGCGAGTATGAGACAGACAGTCTCACCGAAGAGGAGAAGGACTATCTGCTCAAAGCTGCGTCGTCCGCTCCGTCTGCCGGTAATCTTGAAGCTTGGGACGTTGTGATCGTGACCGATCCAAGCCAGCTCGAACTTCTCGGTGATGCGGCAGGAAACCAGCATCAGATCACTGACGCCGGTTCTGCGATCGTCATCTGTGCTAATTACATCCGCTCGATGTCCCGCTACGCTGACCGAGGCATTCTCTACGCAGTACAGGATGCGACAATTGCGGCCACCTACATGATGCTTGCTGCCCACGCACTTCGTCTGCACACCTGCTGGATCGGGGCTTTCGACGAGGAAGAGGTCAAAGGAACTCTCGATCTTCCTGCTCACATCCGTCCGGTCGCGATCCTTTCCATCGGCAGAGGCATGCCGCCTGAAAAGCATCCTGAGCGCATGGATCCCGAAGGGCACGCACATTACGACATCTGGTAAGATACCACCCTTCTTTTTTTCGTCATTTCATACGACAGCGAGAAAAATAGCCGCCGATTCCATCACCCTCTTCTATCAGTACATCCTATAGTAAAACACTTATGAATTACGGAGTGTCCGTTCAAAATATGATGAGCCTGATGGCATCACGCGTCGATTCCATCGCTCAGGAAATATCTGCAGATCAGGTCGATGCATTTCTAAATGCGATCCTAACGGCAGAGCGTATCTATGTGATGGGCGCCGGACGATCAGGACTGGTAGCAAAATCCTTTGCTATGCGTTTGATGCACACAGGCTTTACCGCATATGTCGTTGGTGAGACCATAACACCGGCGGTCGATACCCATGATCTTATCGTTGCATTTTCCGGATCAGGAAATACGAAAACCATTGGAGAGATCGCAGAAACGGCAAAAGGCCTTGGAGCAAAGGTCGCCCTGATCTCATCCAATCCCAACTCAAGGATCGGACATATCGCCGATTTTGTTATTGAGATCGAGACCCAGCGTGAACCGGTCACCTGCGATGCTCACGAGTATGAGATCAGGCAGATGCTTGGCGAACACCGCTCGTTTGCCCCGCTTGGGACCATCTTCGAAACATCCTCACTGATGTTTGGAGATGCGGTGATCTCGACGCTGATGGATATGAGAAAAATCGAAGAGTCCGACCTGAAACGCCGGCACACCAATATTGAGTGATATGACGGAATTCACATCACGCGTAAAATCGATCGACATCTCCGGGATACGAAAGATGTTTGAGTCGGCAGCTCCCGGATCCATCAATATGGGTCTTGGCCAGCCGGACTTTGACACACCGGACAATATCAAAAATGCTGCGATCAAAGCAATTTCTGAAGGAAAAACCGGCTACACAAACAATGCAGGGATCGATGAACTCCGTGCCGCAGTAGCGGCAAAACTTAAGTCGGAGAACGGGCTTTCCTATAATTCGGCAAACATCCTCATCACCGCAGGAGGATCAGGCGCCCTTCATGCCGCGATCCTTTCGCTGATCGAAAACGGGCAGAAGGTCGTGTTCAATAACCCGGGCTTTGTCTCGTACGGTGCACTTACAATACTCGCCGGAGGAATTCCTGACCCGGTCGCTCTTAGACCGGATCTTCATCTGGATGTCGAGGCACTCAAAGAACACTTCTCCGACAAGAAGACCAAAGTCATGGTCTTGAACAGTCCGGCAAATCCAACCGGCGCGGTGGAGACAAAGGAGACGATAAAAGCCGTTGTCGAGTCCGCAGCGGATCACGGCGTCACCGTTCTCTCCGATGAGGTGTATGAAAAATTCTGTTACGGTGACACCAAATTTGTCAGCGCGGCAACGTTTGGCGACAACGTCGTCACGATCAATGCGGTTAGCAAAACTTATGCAATGACCGGATGGCGCATCGGATTTATGGCAGGGTCCAAAGATATCATCGACCAGGCGGTAAAAGTCCAGCAGTATTCTCTTGCCTGTCCAACCTCGATCGCCCAGTATGCGGCTCTTGAAGCATACACCGGCGATCAATCATCGATAGGCGTGATGAAGAAAGAATACGAAGTACGACGTGACCTTATCATCAACGGACTTCGTGAGATGGGGATCTCCGTAAGCATGCCGGAAGGGGCATTCTATGCATTCCCAAAACTAGATCATGACACGGTCATGAAGATAGTAGCAGCAGGCGTCATTATCACGCCCGGCTCGGCATTTGGCTCAAATGGTGCAGGATATGCCCGAATGAGCTATGCAACGTCTCAGAAAAACATTAACATCGCTCTTGAAAGAATACGAAAGGTCGTGGCTTAAATGGAACTTAACGAAATCAATACATTACTGGAAAAACTCTCGAACGCACATGGTATCTCAAGCCGTGAAACTGCAGTAGCAAAAATCATCCGCGATGAGATCTCCGGATTTGTCGATGAGATAAGAACTGACAAAATGGGCAATATGATCGCGGTCAAAAAAGGCGATGACTTTAAGATCATGCTTGCGGCTCATATGGATGAGATCGGGCTGATGGTCCAGTTCGTAGACGAACGCGGATTCATCCGGTTTGTCACGATCGGCGGCTGGTTCAACCCGGTCCTCGTTACCCAGAGAGTGATCCTGCATGGAGAAAAAGGCCAGGTCTACGGTGTTCTCGGTAACAAACCACCCCACGTGATGACCGAAGAGGATAAGAAAAAGCCGATCGATCTGGCCGATCTTTTCATCGATGTCGGAGCAACATCACCCGAGGAAGTGGAGGCGCTGGGGATCACCGTTGGAACTGCAGTCACGATGGACCGTCAGTATGTCAAACTTGCCGGAACCACCGTCACAGGAAAGGCAATGGACAACCGTGCAGGTTGTGCGATGCTTATTGGAGCCCTCAAAGAGATGAAAACCTCGCACACCGTATACGCAGTATTCACCGTGCAGGAAGAAGTCGGCCTCAAAGGAGCAAAGACGAGTGCATATAGTCTGGATCCCGACGTAGCAATAGCAACTGATGTAACGATCCCGGGGGACTCGCCAGGAGTCGAACGCCGCAAGGCCCCGGTGTATATGGGCAAAGGACCGGTCATTGGTATGGCATCGGCAAGCGGCCGCGGCCACTTAGCAGATCCACGGATCGTTGACTGGCTCGTCAAGACCGGAAAGAAACATAATATTGCCTGCCAGGTCGAGGTCGGAGATGGCGGGAATACCGATGCTTCTGCTATCAACTATGAACGCGGAGGGATCCCGAGTGTTCCGTTCTCGGTCCCGGCACGATATATCCACTCGCCGGTCGAGGTCATCGACTTAAAAGATCTTGAGTCGGCGATCCACCTGCTGGCAAAAGTCGTGGAAACAAAACCAAAATTCTAATTTTTTAAAACTATTTTTATTTTTTATGGATCTGGAATACAGATACATCTGCAGAAAATCAGGGACTTTTAAAAAAAAAAAGGTTTGCGGTATGAACCGCGGATATGACCGGCTTAGAAGTCGGTCATGATACGGAACTGATCGATCTCTTCAGAGTCGAGTTCCGCAAGGAAGCTTTCTGCTGCACACTTGATATCCTTGCTTGCGGTGATCGCTCTACCGACGACAACGATATCTGCTCCTGCTGCGATTGCTTTCTTGACGACAGGCTGACGGATTCCACCTGCGGTGGCAACAAGAATATTTGCATTGTATTTCTTTGCAACTTCCTTGATCTTCTTGATGTCTCCCCAGCTGTAATCACCGGTAGACTCTTTGTCGATCGCACGGTGCATCTCGACATACTGTGGAAGAAGAGCGATGCCGCCCATCTTACCAAGGGACTCGATAAGTTTTGCAGGTTCGTCGACATTGAGCATATCGATGATCGCATAGATACCGCATTTCTTTGCTTCTTTGATGAATGATGCAATGGTCTCAATGGGTGCAAGACCTGAAACGACTGCTGCATCTCCACCAGCATTTGAGACCATACGTGCCTCAAGGTTGCCGGTATCAAGGGTCTTCAAGTCAGCAACGATGAAACAGTTCGGGCGGATCTTTCTGATATCGCCGATGACGCTAAGACCGAACTGTTTGATCAGTGGGGTGCCTGCCTCAAAGATAACGTGATCGTTCTGTGGAACGCTGGTCAGAACGCGTTCGACCTGCTTCATATCGACAAGATCCATGGCGACCTGAAGATAGGGGGGGTTCCAGAGACGCTGGACCTTGAATCCCATAACTCCGTGGGCTGCCCTGTCTTTTTCTTTGAGAACAGTTGCAGTGTCTGGGAATTTGTCAAGAGCGCGGGAAAGTGCTAAGCGCGTTGCTCCATAGTTGAAGCGGTATAATTTATTGAAATCTTTTGCCGATGGGTCGATGAAAACGCTTGCAACAATAACGTTCTCTTCGACATCAATGCCTGCAAAAACGCCGTCTTCTAATGCATCTGCTATTGCTTTGGAAACCGCTGCCTGGGCGGGACCAAAGATCTGAGTGACCTGCTCGGTGTGTTTGAGCGTTACCTTTGGGACGATCAAAACTGCCGGTTTTGGCAGGAGATTGGGGCGGATAACGCCGAGAAGAGGGGTGTGACCTGCAGAAGGATGTGTCAAAGCATTTGCAAACGACATGCCGACCGGGCCGCTTTTATCTCCTATCATGAGGTCGATGTGAGCGACTTCCGCTCCATCACCAACGAGTGCTTCACCAATTAAGAACATAGGTATAATCTCTGCAGTAGTGTTAGCATCGAGAGTGTATAAAGACTTCATTCAGCTATCAATAGAGACAATAGCTTCCCTATACTTCACATATGATAACCTTCATGTAACATGCGAAACGAATGTATGTATATTCGAGGAAACTGATGGGTCTAAAGAGTTTAATCGTGCCAAAGGACAAGATTTTTTTTGCTCTGTTTGAAGAACAAGCAGAGACCGTCTGTAAGGCAGCAGAAATGCTGGTCAATATATTTTCCGACTATACAGATATCGAGGATAAATATCGAAAGATGAAGGAGATCGAGCATCAGGGAGATGCGATAGCCCATAGAGCATACGATGAACTGAACCGAACCTTCATCACTCCTTTTGAACCTGAAGAGATCGCTCGGCTTGTTACCGCTCTTGATGATGTGGTCGACTATATCGATGACTGCGTACGGATGCTTCTCATCTATGAGGTCAAAAAGACAGATCAATTCATGATCGAGTTCGCAAAATGCATCCGGCAGTCGGCAGAGGAGATCAAGACGGGTATCAGCGGTCTTCGCACCCTCAAAGATACAGATACGATCAAAGGCTGCTGTATCGAGATCAACCGTCTGGAGAATGTGGCCGATGAGATCCTTTCAAATGCGATCCGTAATCTGTTCAAATCCAGTGATGCCATCGAGATCATCAAACTCAAAGATATCTATGAAAATTTGGAGATCGCTACCGACAAATGCGAGGATGTATCCCATGTATTTTCAGCAATTCTGATTCGTCACACGTGAGATAGCATGGATACATTTACGCTTGTCATTGTCATTCTTGGCATCCTCCTTGCGCTAGCGTTCAACTTTTCGAACGGGAGAAATGATGCATCCAATGTTGTCGCAACCGTGGTAGCGACACGGGCGCTCACTCCAAAAAATGCAGTTTTACTGGCATCGATCTGTTGTTTTGCAGGTCCATTCATTTTTTCGACCGCTGTTGCAAAAACTATTGGGAAAGGCATAGTAAATCCAGAAATTTTCACCCCCATTCTTCTTTTGATCGGTCTTTGTGGAGCTGTTTTCTGGGTGAACTTCTGTTCGAGGTCCGGTATCCCGGTCTCTTCATCGCACTCACTTGTCGGCGGTCTGATGGGAGCTGGAATTGCCGCCGGAGGTATTTTCGCCGTGAACTGGCCAACAGCCGAGATGGCTTTTGGAATGGTGTATTATCTAATTCTCGGAGCGGTCATTGGTGCAATTTTGATGTTGGTCATTGCATTGATCTCCAAGAGTTCGATAAAAATGTTTCTGCTGATCGGGGGGGGCGTAGGGGCAATTGTCGCCGTACCAATAGCAATGATCGTGGGTATTTTTGCATTTTCAGGTCTTCTTGCTATCGTTCTTTTCATCTGTGTTTCTCCCATACTTGGGCTCGTGGTATCATATTCATTTACCCAGCTGTTGACGCGTATCACAGCAAAACGATCTTCCCATCCGATGCTCCTGAATAAATGGTTCCAGCGAGCTCAGATCCTGGCATCCGGTTTCCAGGCGACAAGTCTTGGAGGTAACGACGCACAGAATGCGATGGGAATTATCTTCGCGATCTTGATCTCAACGGGTTTTGCAACATCCAGCGGTGAACTTCCTCTCTGGGTGATCCTTTTATCTGGTTTTGCTATTGCGGCAGGTATTCTGTCGGGCGGCTGGAAGGTCATCAAAAAAATGGGTTCGGGGATCACAAGGATCCAACCGTATCAGGGTTTTTCAGCTGCAGTTTCCGGCGGAATAGTGCTGTCGTTCATGACATCGTTTGGAGTCCCGGTCTCGACGACCCATGTGGCAAGCGGAACGATCATGGGGACAGGCGTGACCCGCGGGGTCGGGGCCGTGAACTGGGGTAATGTCCGTCAGATGGTCACTGCCTGGATAATCACGATCCCCTGTTCAGCTGCGGTCTCGTTTCTGGCATATGTGATCGTTGCATTGATATTCGGGTTCTAAAAACCCGAATTTTTTTGATCTGGGTCTCACGTTTCCATATTCAAAAACGAAGCTAAAAAATAGGTTGAAATATTAGTAGTTGGTCTTTTTGATCTCGAAGTAGGCCTGGGGATGGTCGCAGACCGGACACTCAACTGGGGCTTTGTCCCCAATAAAGAGGTGGCCGCAGTTTCCACAGTGCCACTGCTGTTTTTCCTTGCGTGCGAAGACTTTTCCTTCTTTGATGTTTGCAAGGAGTTTTCTGTAGCGCTCTTCATGTAATTTTTCGATGGCTGCAACCCCTTCAAAGGTTTTTGCAAGCTTCTCAAATCCTTCTTCCTTTGCAACAACGGCAAAGCCTGCATACATTTCGGTCCACTCTTCGTGTTCGCCTGCAGCTGCATCGAGCAGATTTGTTATGGTGTCGGGTACTGATCCGCCGTTGAGGAGCTTGAACCAGAGCTTTGCATGTTCTTTTTCGTTGAGAGCAGTCTCATCAAAAACATCCGCGATCTGGTTATATCCCTCCTTTCGTGCCTGGGAGGCATAATAATTATACTTGTTTCGTGCTTTAGACTCTCCGGCGAAGGCAAACTCTAAGTTTTCTTCGGTTTTGGTGCCTTTTACATTACACATACTTTGTATTTGGGCAGAAAAGGTGAAAAGAGTTTCTATTACGGCAATGAGAAAAATAGATGGAAACGACGTATAAAAAAGAAAAGGAAATTTATGATGATTATTTTCTCTCCGCTTCCAGGAGTTTTCGAATAGCCGTTACTTCTGTAAGGAGCGCCTGCATATCTGCAGGAGGAGCACGTTTGCCAAAATCCACGCCGGTCGCTGCTGGGCTTGGGACATTCCCGCGAACGAAATCCATGATCATTGCCCGAAGAGGCTCGGGGTCAGAGATACCTTCGAGCTGGATCTCAGCCATGTTCTTTCCTGAACTTCCACCTGCCGTCTCGACTTTTAAATTCGAGATGCCAAATATCCGCATGACCGGGCCTTGGACTATATCCACATTCGTGATCCGGTTATAGGGAACGATCCCGGTTTTTCTAAACCAGACACCGCGCTTCCAGGTCATTTCCGTATCATTCAGATGGTAAACGACCGAAACATAATACAGACGCGACCAGAAGAGGACGAAAACCACGATCAATGCGAGGATCCCAAGAGATATCAGGCCGATCTGAGCAAAGAACGGATCATCCATCGCTGCTAGAATTACCCATCCAACACAAATTGCCCAGAGAACGATAACAACGATCACACTTGAAATTGCCAAGTATGCGGTATACTTTTTCGCCGGTTTAAAGTCTTCACCGAGTTTAACCATGAGAATTAGATACACCGACAAATACAATAAGGCTTGTGAGAGACAAGTACATTATCGTGAACGAGAAACTGGAACCGGAACCTGATTTTACCGAAGAGGAACGCATCGAGTTTGAACAGTTCGAACGAGAGCATCCATACAAAGAACAGCCCGAGGAGATCATTCGCGTTCCAGTACAGAAAAAATTGGCCGCCGACACAAATCACGACCTCCTTTATCTTCTGATCTTCATCATCCTGATGGCAGTATTTCTTGGGATCATCTTCCTCACAAAGATTTGAGTGTCCAATCGGATAACACAACGCTTAAATCGACATACGCTGAATTTGTATAAGAAAGCTAGCGGGGTCGTGGCCTAGTCCGGAATGGCGATGGGCTCCAGCGGTCTTAGCGTATGATGAACTACCGGGTCTACTGATTTGATGATGACCCGCTGGAGCACTGATCTAATCACTGCTCTTGAACATGTTCGCTTGTCGGA
>DALTVX010000118.1 GCA_029987395.1 Methanocorpusculum sp.
GACCCCAAAGGATCTTCGGGGTTCGGATATCATCGTACTTACGTCAGGCATTCCAAGAAAAGCTACGCAGACCCGGCTGGATCTGGCTCTTGAGAATGCACGGATAGTAAAACAGTACGCAGAGCAGGTGGGTCGTATGGCGCCTGAGGCAATTTTACTTGTTGTGACAAATCCCGTGGATATCATGACGACCGTTGCTCTGAAATATTCGGGGATGATGCCTCACCGGGTGTTTGGTCTTGGAACTCATCTTGACTCGATGCGGCTCAAGGCGTGTCTTGCGGACTTTTTCAATGTGCATGTGAGCGAGGTGCACACAAGGATCATCGGGGAGCATGGAGACACCATGGTGCCTATGTGGTCTGCAACCACAGTGGGAGGTATTCAGATCGATAACCTTCTCGGGGTGGCAAAACTTCCGCGGGAGGATATTATGGAGAGGGTCAAGTCAAGTGGCTTGTATATCATTCAGGCGAAGGGTTCAACGGTGTACGGACCCGGCGACGCGATCGCATCGCTGATCCGAACGATCGTGGAGGATGAAAATCGGATGTTGACCGTCTCGACCCAGATCCGCCGCGAGGTGTTTGGGCATGAAGGTGTGTGCATAAGTGTTCCGGCACGGATCACCCGGGGAGGGGTGTTCCCGATCGGGGTAAAACTATCTGAGGAAGAGGAACGGCTGTTTGCGAAGTCGGTTGCGTTGATCAGAGAGACGACCGAGAACGTCTGTTCTATTCTCGATGCAGAGCTTTGATTTTACGAGAGAAACGAGATTCAATCTTTTTTCAACCGGTCCCTTGGTCAATCTCAAAAATATTGGTATAGGGATGTGTACATCTTTTAAGGGGGCGTAAATCCCGAGCGATGTCAGATACTTGTTCGTCGACCCTTACGCTATATGAAGCTGAGCTAGCTCCCAGGCATGACCCGTCCCCCGAAGCACTGCCGTGAATCGACAGGGCGCCCCATCATAAGAACAAACACCCGACACCCAGGCGATCACTCCCTCTCCTTTTACAACCATCTCGCCGAATTTCAGGCGCTTGAGAGAGAGACCCTCACGTCCGTTATGATCCATGTTTGGAGCAAATACAATCACATCGGGCGCGATGATCCTCTCGGACCCGGCAAAACTCCCCGTATCTGAACAAACCTCCACTTTAGCGAGAAGGGCAAGTATCTGATCTTTGGTCTGGGTCGAAAGAGGCATACTTAATAGATATGGGTCCAGACAAATAATACATTACTCATGGCAGACACAGCTGATTATTTTCCCTACCAAACCTATCGGAAAAACCAAAAGGAGATGCTCGAGGAGGTAGAAAAAACCGCCGAACAAAATGACGTTCTCCTCATCGACGCACCGACCGGTAGCGGAAAATCCAGCGTGATCGCAAGCCTTCTTGCCAAAGCCAACGGACGAAAGATTTTGGTCGCCGTTCGAACCATATCCCAGCTCCAGATCTTTATTCGGGAACTCGACCTCATCAGGCAAAAAAAACAGCCCACCCTGAAATTCGTCTACCTCATCGGCAAAGGAAATATGTGCCCGCTTGGGGGATTTGGCGACGTGTATCGCAGATGTGAAGGAGTCAAAGCATTTACCACCTCACTTATGCAGCAGAGAGCCGACCGCGGTTCCTTTGACCCTGCCACCGACAAAGTGATCATCGATCAGATCAGAAAACAGGACCGAGAACACCCTGTCGTCTGCCCCTACTTTGTCAACAGCCGGGTCTTTATCCAGGGAGAGGAAGGCGCCCGACGGATGATCCCCTCCCCTGAACTAAGGCGCAAGTCCGAGATCGCACAAAAACAGATCGTCCGACCAAACGAACTCATCACCTTCGCAGGAAAAGTCTGCCCCTACGATCTCATGCTCACGGCCGCCAGAGGAGCCGACGTTATCATCTGTAACTACTATCACCTCTTCAACGACGACATCAGAGAGCAGCTCTACGTCAACCTTCAATGCGAGGAGCACAACGTCATGCTGCTCCTCGATGAGGCCCATAATTTAGGCGACGTCGTTCAGTCGATCCAGAGCATAAAAATACGGGACACCGACATCGAAGCCGCCGCAAATGAAGTCGCATCGCTTCGCGATAAAGTCCGCGGTTCTGAGGCGGTTCGCCATGTCCTCCCCCGAATAGCTGAGTTCATCGACGGACTCCAGCGTTCAAACGAAGCAGAAGACTGGTTCGATCCGCAGATCTTCAACCGGTTCATCATTAAAGGTTCGCTTTACGAAAAGCCGGAGGCAATGCTCGAAGACATCATCTCCATCAAAGAGGCGATGCGGGACCGCGGCATCGAACGTGGAGATTACCGGGAATCTGCGATCGAAAAACTGTGCGAGTTTTTGATCCGACTGTACCGATCCTCCACCGACCCATCGTTTCTGACCGTTTACACAAAAGATACGGAGGTCATCACGCTTGAAGTCAGAAACATCGATCCAGCTGATAGGCTTCAGGAGCTCGTCTCCAAACACGCCGCGACCATCCTCATCAGCGGCACGCTTTCACCGGTCGATGCATACAAAAAATATTACTTCGGTGATATGCCGGTCAAGACCCTCTCGCTGCCAAATTCTTTCCCAAAGGAAAACCGCATGATCCTTGGGACCAAGGACATCACCACCGCATTTTCCAAACGGCAGAACCCAGAAAACACCCAGGCGATCATTGAATATATTCTCGCGTTTGCAAAACTTCCAGGAAACTCCGCCATCTACTTCCCCTCCTACCAGCTGCAGAGCCGATTTGCCGAGGCATGCCAGAGCAAGATCCGCAACAAACAGGTCTTCATCGAGCCGCGTGAGTCGAGCGAGGCAAACGAGGCGCTCAAGGAGTTCATGTCGCTTCCGGGCAAGCAGAAGTCCGGTATTCTTTTCGCGGTGTGCGGGGGAAAATGGAGCGAAGGACTGGATTATCGGGGCGATCAGCTGACCGCCGCCCTTGTTATCGGCCTCCCGCTCGCTCCGTTTACCCCTGTTCGTCGGATGGTGAATAACTACTACCGGCGCAAATTTGGCGCAGAGGGTGAGTTCATTGCCTACACGCTTCCTGCGATCAACAAATCTATGCAGGCTCTTGGCCGGGTGCTCCGAACCGAAAGTGATCGCGGTGTTTTGATCCTTGGCGATCAGAGGTTCCTTGACGGTGATATTTTCCGCGGTCTTTCTCCCTGGATGCGGGCTGAACTGATCGAATGCGATCTGGATACCGTGAAAATTAAACTTAGCAAATGGGGGAGCAATGCGTCAGGGCGCCTGTAGTTTTGGGCTCTGGAAGGTCGCGGTCGATTATGATGGGGCGGTCGTCCACCGAGTCAGGTTTTTGCGGACGGCGCCAGAGGGAACGGTTCCGATACAGTTCACTAAATTCCTTGCCGGAAAAGGAACAGACTTTTCTCCGCTCACCTCCTCGGCGATATCAGGCGACAATATCTATGCCCAGATCTACCGCGAGGTTTCGAAGATCCCGTATGGCGAGACACGAACGTACGGGGAGGTCGGAAAGATCGTTGGAACACATCCGCGTGTGGTCGGGAATGCGATGGCACGAAATCCTACCGTGCTGATCGTTCCGTGTCACAGGGTTGTTGGATCCAACGGCGGGCTTGGCGGATTCTCACCCGATCTTGAGATAAAAAAAGCACTTTTGCTTCTAGAAAAAAATACCACAAAAAATCTTTTTTCATGAATTTGAGAGCTTATCTGCTGACTTAATCCATGTAGACCGCACATGGATTAAGAACATAAATGGACCTGCGCCTGCTCATATTTCCGCTTCTTGTTTTTCTAGGAGGTTGCTGCTACGGACCCTCATCTCCCACGATCAAATTAGCATATGCTGCGGGATATTCGTGGAATGATCTGGTCATGAGTCAGTATTTTTACGGATGGCTGATCCTGCTCGTTGTCGTGGTTGGGTTTTTCCTCTTTCGCCTGATGAAAAAGCAGCCTTCGATTCGAACGGTTGAACCCAAACCATTATTCCGGCGCATTCTCGGAGTGGTCTTTGCAGGGATATGTATCGGTCTTGTGACAGTGACCTATTGTTTATCTCTGCAGACCATTCCCGCCTATATCACCGTCATTCTTCTTTTCCAGTTCGCTTGGATGGGAGTTTTGATCCAGATGATCGCTGAGAGAAAACTCCCTCAGCCAAAAATCGTCATCTCCGTAGTTATTCTTATCATCGGAACATTACTCGCTGCAAGTTTCTCTGTTCTGGAAGCACCGCTTGACCCGGCAGGCGTTATCTTTGGGCTTCTCTCCGCCCTGTTCTACGCATTATATATGTTCATGCTCGGTCGTGTCGAGGTTGGGATGCATCCACTGAACAGAAGTTTTCTGATCATCAGCTCCACGCTTCTCCTTTTGACACTTCTCTTTGGACCCCGATTCTTTATCGAAGGTACCTTTGCCACCGGCATCTGGGGATATGGACTCAGTTTAGGATCGATAGGATGCGTTTTGCCGATGGTTTTGTTTGCCATAGCAGTTCCCCATATATCAACCGGAGCAGCCACGATCCTGTGTTCCTCGGAGTTGCCGGCATCCATCATCTGTGCCGTCCTCATACTTGGGGAGTCGGTCTCATTGATCCAGTATGCAGGAATAGCTCTGGTGTTCTTTGGTATTGCGTTCCCTCAGTATAAAAAAGAGATCAGTCCGGAATAGAACAAAAAAAAGGATACGTGTGCGCAGATTTTTCATATCCAAGCCGTATAAAAATCAGGTGAGTTTTGCACCGCGGGAGCCGGAAATTTTTGCTCCTGATGTGGATCCTGCGGTGCTGATCATACCTTGCCGCAGAGTTGTTGGATCCAACGGCAAACTCGGTAAATGTCCCCCTGATTTTTAAATCAAAAAAGCCCTCTCTTTGCTAGAAAAAAACACTGCTGCAGACCTTTTTTTGCAATGTTTTTGGGTCATATGCTAGCTTAATCTAGCTGGACCGCAAATAATAAGGGATACAAATGGACCTGCGTTTGCTCATATTTCCGCTTCTTGTCTTCCTTGGAGGTTGCTGCTACGGACCCTCATCTCCGACGATCAAGTTAGCATATGCTGCCGGATATTCGTGGGAAGAATTGGTCATGAGTCAGTACTTTTATGGATGGTTGTTCCTGTGTGTTATCGTACTCGGTTATTTCCTATTTCGCCGCATGAAAAAGCTGCCTTCACTTCGAACGAACGATCCCAGGCCGATATTTCGCCGCATTCCGGGGGTGATCATTACCGGGACATGCATTGGTCTCGTGACAGTGACCTACTGTCTTTCTCTGCAGACACTTCCCGCCTACATTTCAGTCATTCTTCTTTTCCAGTTTACCTGGATGGGAGTTTTTATTCAGGCGCTCACCGAAAGGAAACTCCCGCAGTCAAAGATGATCATCTCCGTTGTCATACTCGTCATCGGAACATTCCTTGCTGCAGGTTTTGCCGGACTGGAAGCACCGCTTGACCCGGCAGGCGTCATCTTCGGGCTTCTCTCAGCCCTGCTCTACGCACTATATATGTTCATGCTTGGCAGAGTCGAGATCGGTATGCATCCGCTGAACAGAAGTTTTCTGATCATCAGCTCCTCGCTTGTCCTTATGACACTCGTCTTTGGTCCCAGTTTCTTTATTGAAGGCACGTTTGCCACCGGCATCTGGATGTACGGGATCATGTTGGGCTCTATTGGCTGTGTTCTGCCAATGTTCCTCTTTACGATCGCCGCTCCGAGGATCTCGACAGGAGCCGCCACGATCCTCAGCTCCTCGGAGTTGCCAGCATCCATTATCTGTGCAGTTATGTTCCTTGGCGAATCGGTCTCATGGATCCAGTATGCAGGAATGGCCCTGCTGTTCATCGGTATCGCCTATCCGCAGTACCATCCGCAGTATCACCCCCAGTTCGGCCAAAAACATATGCGAAAAGGTTTGGGCATGCAGAAATTTCTGCACCCGCATTTCCGTGCAAAAAAGATCAGATAAGTTTTCCGTGGCAGGGTTATTAAATCCAACGCCGGGCGGGTGGATCCACACCAGATTTTTAGATAATAAATTCTTTTTTTCCTAAAAAAAAACGCCACAAAAATCTTTTTTCGTGTTGTTGAGAGTTTATCTGCTGACTTAATGCCAGTGGCAATCTTATATATAATATATAAATGAACCTGCGTCTGCTCATATTTCCGCTTCTTATTTTTCTAGGGGGTTGCTGCTACGGACCAACATCTCCGATCATCAAGTTAGCATATGCTGCAGGATATTCATGGAACGACGTGGTCATGAGCAAGTACTTTTTCGGATGGATGATCCTGCTCGTTGTCGTGGTTGGATTTTTCCTCTTTCGCTGGATGAAAAAGCGACCCACGGTTCAAATTACTGATCCAAAACCGTTAGTTCGACGCATTCTTGGCGTGGTCTTTGCAGGGATATGTATCGGTCTTGTGACAGTGACCAGTTGTCTATGCCTACAAACAATTCCCGCCTACATAACCGTGATCCTTCTCTTCCAGTTCACCTGGATGGGGGTCGTGATCCAGATGATCGCCGAGAGAAAACTCCCAGAGTTAAAATACGTCATCTCCGTTGTCATACTTGTCATCGGAACATTCCTTGCTGCAGGTTTCTCCGGCCTTGAAGCGCCGCTTGACCCGTTAGGCGTCATCTTTGGGCTCCTCTCAGCCCTGTTCTACGCATTATATATTTTTATGCTTGGCCGGGTCGCGGTCGGCATGCATCCGCTGAACAAAAGTTTTCTGATCATCAGCACCACGCTTCTTCTGCTGACACTTATCTTTGGATCCCAATATTTTATAGAAGGCACCTTTGCCACTGGTATCTGGGAATATGGGCTCATCTTAGGCTTGATGGGATGCGTTTTGCCGATGGTTCTTTTTGCCATTGCAACTCCATGGGTCTCAACGGGAGCTGCAACGATCCTTTGTTCCTCGGAGTTGCCGGCATCCATCATTTGTGTCGTTTTGATACTCGGTGAATCGGTTTCATTGATCCAGTGTGTAGGAATAGCTCTGGTGTTATTTGGTATCGCCTTACCTCAATATAAAAAAGAAGCCACATCGGAATAAATCAAAAAAAGGGGGGTGTTCGTAGATATTTGTTCTGCTAGCCCTACAATAATCAGTTGAGTTTTCCGCCGCATGAGCCGCAGAACTTTGTTCCTGCTGTGTATTTCGTACCGCAGCTTGGACAAAATCCACCCCCACTTTCTGTTGATGCTTCGACAGGAGGTTTGAGCTCGTTTAGTTCAGCTTTTTTTACGGCAGCCTCCTCCTGAAGTTCGGCAAGATTCGCTCCAACATCGCCAAACTTCTCTGCACCATCCACCTCTACTGCCATTCTGCCGATAGCAGCATAGATATCGTTCTGCTTTTTTTCCAGCGAACTGATATCTGATTGAAGCTGGCTGATCCTCATTGTCTTTTTTACTTCATCAGCACCGATTTTGGCACTGGTTTTTAGGCTGTCGAGAAACGCACCCATGATCATTTTCTATTTCGTATGAATAGGATATATTCATTTCTCTCGAAGGATCGTCTCCTCAAGAATGTCCTCCTCGATGAATCGCTCGCCTGCGTTTCTTTCTGCCTCGACCATCGCTTCGAGTGAGTTGCCGGCTTCCCAGTCCTCGTCCTGCTCCCAGCACAACCATCCGGCAGCTTTCGTGCTCGGTCCCTTCTCCTTTGGATGTGATGTTATCATGCGCTGGATAAAGTCGTTGATATCCGAAAAATCATCTTCAGAACAGAAGATCACGATCTCTGTTTTGCTGTTCCCGCGAACAGTGATCTGCTGGCCAGAAACCACCACCTCCCGTATTTTTTCCCAGAGAAGGGCCTGTCTTTTTTGTGCCTGTGCCAGATGGTCGGTACCTTTTATCTTATTTTTACCGGCACGAAATCCCCACATTTGAGCAACTGCTCCGCTCTTTTTGGTTCTCAGCTCGGTTTTTGCAAAAATACCCTGGTCGTTGAGATAATAATCCACCGCAGTATAATTTGAGCCGCTTGATGGAGGAAGTTCAACACTCCACACACGTTTTTCCATAACAATACATCTCGCTCAAAAAATATATAATCGATACATCTCAAATTGGCTTTGCTGGTCGATACACTATAATTAATAGAAACAACGTACGGTATGCTTTTGCTGAACCGAAGTTTTCTGTCATTCCTATCATTATACCATCAGATGCTTCTGCTTTGATCAAAAAAACTACGCCGACGATGGATTTTTGCAATGCGGTTAACTCACCTTATTTGCGCGCTGGAATTCTACATTATTTATCATTTTGATAATGTAAAAATTAAATGATTGATATCTCACGAACTACAATGAGGAGCTTAGAGCACTATCCTTCAATTAAGTCTATGTTTCACATACATCGATGGGTGCATTTAATATCACATACTTGGAAATTTTACTTGTCCCCCCAAACTTAGATGGCTTTGCCTGGGTAGCAGGCCAATCGAAAGGTGTGAAATTGGGGTCAAAAAAAGGTTTTATCCATGGACATAAAGTACGTAACAACAACCTGCCCGTATTGCGGGACTGGCTGCTCCTTCAACCTAGTTGTGAAGGATGGCAAAGTCATTGATGCCCAGCCGTCTCAGCGATCCCCGGTCAACGAGGGAAAAC
>DALTVX010000119.1 GCA_029987395.1 Methanocorpusculum sp.
AGGGCATACGGCAGGATCTCGCGGGCCGATGTGTATCTCGGGCGAACGATGCGGCGCCAGTACTTCACCCTCTGGCGATATGCCTCGTCGATGATGACACTTGGGGTCGCCTCGGAAAACGCAGGCGCAGGATTTAGGACGAGGATCATGCCGCCGTCCCGCTGGAAACGAATGAGCACCGCGAAGAAACAAAAGACTGTTCGAAGAACACTTGCGGCTTCACTTGCCGACGGGTACAGTATTCCGGAGAGCCAGATCCAAAGCCAGTATCTGGATCTCTTGTCCCGGTTTGCTGCAAAAGATCCGGCGGCCTTTTGTGAGCGGCATGATCTCGACGTCGATCAGATGACGATCGTTCTAAGCGATAAGGCGGCGGCGGCCGCAGCGGTGAAGGAGGTCCAGCAGATCTCAAAGGAGCGGGACACGAAGGTCAAGAAGATGGCTGCCTCAAAGAAAGCAGAGATGCGAAAGCTTGAGGATCAGCTGGAGGCACTGCGGATGCAAACACCTGAGGTGGTACCTGTTATCGAGCCAGAACTGATCCTCGAGGATGCGTCAGAAGAGAGAAAGATCGCGCCAAAGCAGGCGACCCTGGACTTCTTCTAGATCTTTTTTTTTGCTAGGAATTGAGCGATATGACTCAACCTAAAGATAACTACTATTTGGTGTGTACTTCGATTTCGTGTACGGGGTCAGTGTAGATGCATAAATAAAAGAAACGCGAATCTCCGCGAATTAACGCGAATCGCATTTTTCTTGCGCCGTCGTGCTCTGCTCCGGCTTATCGCCTACGCAGGAATCGCACGCCGTCTGGAAAAATGCTATCGGAAAAACCGGCGTGCCGGTTTTTCTAAAGATGTATATTTCTTTTTTCACACAGAGAAATAGTTGAACAGAAACTGATATTGAAGGCTCATATACTCAGATGAAGAGTATCTGAATAATGAAAAAATCCTGCACGGTAAAAGAAAAACCGGCACGCCGGTTTTTCCGATAGCATTTTTCCAGACGGCGTGCGATTCCTGCGTAGGCGATAAGCCGGAGCAGAGCACGACGGCGCAAGAAAAATGCGATTCGCGTTAATTCGCGGAGATTCGCGGTTAAATTATCTCATGTATCAACACTCATCTAGTACACGAAATCGAAGTACACACACGAATAATGCAATTCGCGGCTATTCAAGTGAGTTGAAGGTTGGGAAACGCGGTTGATTTTTTTCACAGAAACTTACCGCTCACTCTCTGCTTTCTTCGCGAATTCGGGAAGCGTTTTGATCCATGCCACCCATTCCCCAAAATGCGGACACTCGAAGCACATCCTCTCAAGCCCGATCTCCCGTGCCACCATCAACCCGTCGGTCGGCTTCTGATACCGGGGATCCACCCGAATGATCCGTTTAGAGGGCGCCGTCATCTCCCCGCCGTTGATATCTTCGGGAAGAAAGTCGTTTCGGACCGCTGTAAGTTTTCGCACCTGAGTCTTCGTCATCCCGCAGACGGAAAAAGCCGAAGGATCAGAAAACAGCAATGACTCGAACTCATGCAGCTGGACATAGGCATGGAAATTTTCCCGGTCGATGTCCCTTGAAAACGCCTCTTCCAGCTCGATCACCCGCTCAAGAGGAGTCGCCAGATCATAAGACTCCCGATGCCCCGGGATCGAGGGGAACTTATAAAAATCATACATCGTCGTAACAAACGCACTCTTTCGTTTGCACAGATTCAGCACATCCTTTCTCACCTTATCATACGACGAGCAGCCCCCTCTGCATATGATGCCGGACTTTGTCTTCGAGGTCATCACAATAATGGGAATGATCGTGATGCCCAGATGTGCCAGATCACGTGCCATCAACCGCTTGATAAAAACCTCCTCGGTATACCCTTCACAGGAGACAAGCAGGATGACCATGCTTACTGAGGTCTCCCGCCAAAGACGTTCTTCTCCCAGAGCTCTCCAAGTGAATAATCCTGGCACATCCAATTTTCAAGATCCTCATCATCCTCGAGCCTTCGAAGCGTCGAGGCATCCTCCAGCCAGTCGACGATGATGATGTCCTTTGGCTCAAACTCACTCAAGAGAATTGCCGACTGCGTGGAGATGATGATCTGCTTCACAATGCTTGCGGATTTGATCAGCGATGCAAGCAGATAGAGTGCATAGGGGTGAAGACCCAGCTCAGGTTCCTCGAGAAGCACCATCTCATGATTGTTCTCGACAGGCTGGAGAAGCAGGGTAGCAAGACAGATGAATCGAAGGGTCCCGTCTGAAAGTGTGGCGGCTTTGAACGGCATGCTCCCGCGGGTCGAGGACCATGCAAGCTCGATCATATCAGGATTCTCGGGCGTGGGCCGGAGAATAAAATCATCGAAAAAGGGAGCTGCCAGCTGGACTATTTTTCTGATCCTCTGATAATTGTTCGGGATTTTCTGCTTCATGAGATAGAGACATGCGGCAAGATTGCCTCCATCCGCTCTTAGCACCATGTTGTCGTTGATCGCATTGATCTGTTTGATCCGGGCATTGTCCGAGGTGTCACGGAAATGATAGACTATCCACTGATGAACGTGTTTGAGCGCACACTTGTCGATGAATGCTCCGGCACCGGATTCACAAAGAGACTCCATGTGCCCGGATCCAAGTGACTGGGGCTCTTTTTTCAGATCCAACGACATCCATTCATTCTCGAACATCAGCCGGTTGTCTTTGGTGGGCTGGAGATCGAAACCGTATCCATTCTTCCCAAAATATAGGCCGACACCGATCTTCTCGGTCTCCTGTCTGCCGTACCACAGAAGTGAGTCTGGGCCGCCGTTATAGGCAACATATTTCTGCAGACGTTTGGCAAACATATGCTCCATCATGGAAAAAACCGAGAGGAAATTGGATTTGCCGGCGCCGTTGGCTCCTATGAGGATGTTTATTTCGCGCAGTTTGAGATCGCAGGACCTAATCGACCGAAATCCGCGGATCGTTATTCGGTCGATCTGGAAGCCGAGTTGTTTCTGCTTCATATGTTTAGCTTCTGTCCACATCGCTGATAATGGTATCCAAAGATACGGGAGCAGAAGCAAAACTAAAATGAAAGATTTGCTCGCAAACATTCTGTTTGCTCAGCTAAGGGCGAGCCTGTTCGCAAACCTTCGGTTTGCTCTCCGACTCGGGTCTACGACCCTCGCTTGACGGCTCACCCCGCCAAAAAAAAGTGGTTGTTCTTAGCAGGTAGTTTTGGCAGATTTTGCCATGAATGCTTCGATGATCGCGATAATACCGAAAACAAGGAAGAAAATACCCGCGACCTGGACGATCGTGAAAGCCATTACGACTGGGTTGAGCAGGAACAGAACACCAAGAATGATGCCGAGGACACCGGAAATGGCGACAAGGACACGATTTATGTTAGATGTTTTTCCCATCAGGGCAAGTGCAAGGTCAGTGACACCGCCAATAAGGGCAGCGGCTGCAAGGACATACATGGCATAGACGAGCATGATGCCGGGCAAGACCAAGGTCATGAAACCAAAGATGATCACAAGGATACCGAGAAGAATGACCCACCAGGTGCGTTTTCCCTCACCAAAGAAGGTTGTTCCCGAGGTCAGAAGGGTGATACCTACAAAGATAAGCAGGAACGCAAGCAGGATCTCACTCGCAAACAGTGAGGCAAGGGTGAAGACCATCATCAGGAGACCGAGAATGATCAGCAATATTCCTTTTGCTAAAAGCGACCCAAAGGGGTTGCCGCAAAACGGACATGATTTTTCAGTCATACAATAAAAATGAGCTTGCTGGCGTATTAAAACATCGTGAGACTGGTTGACATGTATAAATAGTTCGGATGAGATATAAATAAGATATTAATCTATGCTTCCAACTGAGATGCACCCAAACGAAGTTCAGCATTACGCATCACCAATATTGGTAAAAAACCGAGAGTTTTATGCCACTATAACTAGTGAACGGCTGATCATCGAAGGGGGTCCGTCACCAAGAGAGTTCAAGGTGAGCAGTATCGTTTCTGCTGATCCCTGCAAGCTGGAAACAGGCGAGCCGGGTCTTAGACTTGTTGTCTCGACACCGGACGGACAAAAGGAGATGGTCTGGGGATTTCCTGTAGCAAATGTGTTCAAGGCCGGGGAGCAGGAGGCTTGGACGGATCAGATCGCGAAGGTCACCGGTGAGGAAAAACCGTTTTCCGAAGGGAAAAGAGAGGCTGCAAAACCGCAGACTGCGGCTCCACCACTGCGGTGCCCTGCACCTAAACAGACGTGCAGATCAGCCATGCCTGCTCCGGATGTTCCTGCAAGCAGCGTTCGACCGGACTTTGTCTCGGGCGAAACGGTCGTGATCGAAACAGCGGGCGTTCGGGTCAAAAATACCTTTTATACCATATATCTAACGAATATCCGGCTGATCCTTCAAAATACTACGGGAAAGATCGGGCGAGAGTTTGCGATCGCGGAGCTGATGGATGCCGCAGAGTTTGAGACGGAAGCAGGAGAGGCGGCGATCGCTCTTTCTGTTGGTTCCCAGAACGGCTCAAAGCAGATGGTGCTTTCGTTCCCAACGGAATCGGCCCGAAATGCCTGGATGCAGGAGCTTAAGGCGAAACTGCCGGTCCGGCATGCAATGCTCTCGGCAACTCCTGAGCCATCAGTGGTGACCTGCACCGGGATCTTTTCGCCGGATGCGGGCGAGCGGGTCAGCCTCACAACAGGCGGGGTTCGGATCAAGCGAAACTTTGTCACTTTGCACCTGACGAATACGCGACTGGTCGTGGAAGGAAAGACCGCGATCATGGGAACATTTGCGCTGAACTCTCTTGCTCGGGCGAGCCGCCTTGCAGGAGAGGTGGGCGAGCCGGGTATTTCTCTGTATATCGCAGGAAGAGATGGCGGAAAGGAGATGCATCTGTTGTTCTCTGGTATGCCGGACCGCGAGCTGTGGATGCAGAAGCTCTCCGAACTCATCCCAGAGGAGGAGACGGCGACGCATGTGCAGGAGTCGCGGCAGTATTCGGTGACAACGGTGGCTCCTTCTGTGCAGAGGAATCCACAGGATATGTACTGTCCTGCGTGCGGGGCAAGGAACCATGTGGACGATCAGACATGCGGTCTGTGCGGCACACTTTTGCATCCGCCGGTGGAGACGTCCCGTTCACCTGCCCGAAGAGAGAGACCAGATCCACGGGATAGAAGGGAAAATAGAGAGAGGAGAGAGAAGGTACCCTATAACGGCGGGGCGATCGGATTTTTGACGCGGCCGTCGGATGCGTTCACGTATTATCTGCATGAGAGCCCACGGGATGCTGTGGTGATGTTCCTTCTGTCAGGAGCCTTGTGGGCGGTGGTCTCTGTTTTGATGATCGCCTATGCGATCCCGACGATCCTTCGGATGTCGCCAGAGGATTTCCCGATCTTTTCGGCTTTGCAGAGCGATCTGATGCTTTTGGTGATTTTTATCGTGATGCTGTATGCGATCTGGCTCGTGTGTGTGATGATCCAGGTTTTGGTGACCGGGATCGCGTCACGGGTCTGTGAGCCGGACGTGCGGTTTTCCGAGGTGATGGCGATCGTTATGCGAAGTACGCTTTCGTATGCGGTGATCGGCTGGATCCCGATCCTTGGAACGATTGCGGCAGGCATCTGGTCGGCTGTGGTGACGGGAGCGGGTCTTTCGGCAGGACAAAATATGCGAAGAGGGCATGCTCTTTTTGCAGGGCTGCTTGGCGTTGCGGTCGTATATGTGGTGATCTTTGCGCTTGGATCGATGTAGGATGAGGTCAAAAAAATGATGTTAAAACGATGTTTATTGATGCTTCTCGCGGTGTTCCTGATCATGGGATGCGTGGGAGCAGTGAGTGCGGAAGTTGGAGATGAGTATACTCCAGTCATCACTGAATTTAAAGCCACACCGAATTCTGGCGATGGTCCGTTAGAAGTAACTTTTACTTTCTCTGCAACTAACACTACAACCTTTTCCATAAATTATGGAGATGATAGTTCACCAGAAGATGCGGAGTCTGGAGTTAAACATACATATTCTGATGCAAAGACATACTCAGCGATTCTCACGGCCACAAATGAGACTCGAACAGATAGTGATACAGTTACAATAACTGTAAAGGAAGTAGTGATTCCACTTAAAGCTGATTTCGATATGGATATTAGGTCAGGAGTAGCGCCGCTGACCGTTAAATTTACCGATAAATCAACCGGTTCCCCAACAAGTTATTACTGGGAATTTGGAAACGATGGTAATTCCACCGAGGCGAATCCCACCCATCCCTTCAACAACTCCGGATACTATGATGTGGTTTTGAATATTAGCAACGGGACAGCGTATAGTGTGTGTACAAAAAAAATTGAGGTCAAACCCCGCGAAATAACGGGTGTTGGCATATTTGGTCTCACTGCTCCAGTATCCGGTCAGAGTCCCGATACAATTGCATCTGTATTAAGTACTACTAGTGAAGATCTCAACTCAAAACCAGTTGTATCCTGGCAGTATGCTTCAAATGGAACGGCCGTTAACGGTACATTTGCAAAAGGAACTATCTATAAAGCAATTGTCACCATTGAGGCGATAAACAATTACAACTTCACCACCTCCACTAAATTTAAGGTTGAGGGATTACCCGCCGAATCCGTCACCAACGATCTTGAATCGAATAACCGATTTGTGAACGTCACTTGTATATATCCCGCGACTCTGGGAGGAATAACAAATATATCTTCAGTATCAATAACAGGAATTACACTGCCGGTAGGAGGAGCAACAAAAAATACCACCAAACCCACTGTGAGTTCGACCCCAAGCGCGAGTGTTGATCCAATTAGCACTATTACTTGGAAGAACAAGTCTGACGGGTCCACTTCTGGCTCTGTATTTAATTATGAAACCACATATCAGGCAATAATAACAGTTTCTGCTAAAAGCGGATATAAATTCACTTCAGGATCTACAGCTACAGTAAATGGTAATAGCGCAATATTAACCGAATATACAGATGGGACATCGGCAACGATTATCTACACCTGTACTAAAACAGCAGCAAAGGGAAAAATCCTTCCGACTATTAACACTTTTACAGTAGATCCCCCCCGTGGAGTGTCACCATTAAATGTACAATTCACTGTAGCAACAACCAATGCTACAACAGTAACGCTAGACTTTGGTGACGGGACACCTCCTTCTCATACACTCAATGGGATTGTAGATCACCGATATTCTATAGTAGGGATCCATACAGCAACTCTAACAGCTACTAATTCCGACGGTAACACTCCCAGAACCATACAAATTCAAGTTACTGCTCCGGCGGCTACATCTGCGCCCACTTCTATCCAAACCTCCGCCCCGGTTATCACCACACTTTCCACCGCACCTATAGATGAGGGCGTTATTCCGATGCCTTTTGATATTATCAAAGAGTTTGTCCGCCTCTTCTTCAGTCTGTTCGAGCCGACAAATTATCTGTTTCTGGTGAACGAGAGCTAAAGGCTGTTGGATATTCTATTTCTTCATGAAATAGGAAGTTTCTTTTTTTGAATCTATTTTGATTTCGTGTACGGTATGGGTGTGGACACAAGAGATTATTTTACCGCGAATTAGCCCAAGCGGGCTTTGCCCGCTTGAGGCGGCACGCAAGCCTTTGGCTTGCACGCAATCGCGAATCTCCGCGAATCGCATTTTCCTTACGCTGTCCTCTTGACCTCATCGTTTCACTCCTCGGTCGCGTTCCTACGCTACGCCTGATCGGCTCCGCGTGGCCG
>DALTVX010000120.1 GCA_029987395.1 Methanocorpusculum sp.
AGACCATCTTCAGGAAATATGTATGAACAGTTGTATCCTCACCGAGCTCTGGATGAAACGAAAGGGCCAACTGGTTGTCTTCGCGGGCAGCAACAATGATTCCATTAACCTCTGCGAGAGCAGTGACGCTTTTTCCCAGACAAGAAATCATCGGAGCACGTATGAAAGTCATAGGGATATCCCCTAAGTCAGCAAATGGCGCAGTTATTTCAAAACTTCCGAGCTGACGTCCATAAGCATTTCTTACAGCAGTGATATCCATGGTCCCAAGTGAAGGGGCGCCGCCCTCCACATTTTTTGCTAGGAGGATCAGCCCTGCACATGTCCCCATTACTGGAATCCCAGACAGTATGAGAGAGCGAAGTTCATCATAAAGATCGAGCTCCAAGAGAAGCTTCGCCATGACCGTACTCTCACCGCCCGGAATGATCAGACCGTCTGGTTTTTGTTTGAGGTCGGAAAGGTTTCGGATCTCAAAAGTTTCAGCTCCCAAACTATCCAGCATCCTTATGTGTTCGATGAATGCACCCTGGAGTGCTAAAACACCGATTTTTAGGACGTTATTTTCCACGTTCCGCCATCAGGAGCGATATTTCATCAGCATTGATACCGACCATCGCCGCGCCAAGATCCTCGGAAAGAGCCGCAAGCATGGAGGGATTATTATAATTTGTGACGGCCTTCACAACAGCTGCTGCCCGCTTTGCCGGATTGCCTGATTTGAAAATACCTGAGCCGACAAATACACCCTCGGCACCAAGCTGCATCATCAATGCAGCATCTGCCGGAGTTGCGATCCCGCCTGCTGCAAAGTTGACCACGGGGAGTTTTCCGTTATCATGGACAAACTGAAGAAGGTGCACAGGGACCTGCAGATCCTTTGCCGCAACATAAAGCTCATCCTGACGGAGGCTTGCAACACGGCGGATCTCACCGTTCAATGTGCGCATATGACGAACAGCCTGGACGATATCGCCGGTACCTGCCTCGCCTTTGGTTCGGATCATCGTCGCACCTTCAGAAATACGGCGGAGTGCCTCACCTAAATCACGAGCACCGCAGACAAACGGAACAGTGAACTGAGTTTTGTCGATGTGATTAAGGTCATCTGCCGGAGAGAGAACTTCACTCTCGTCGATATAATCGATCTCGATGGCTTCCAGGATCTGAGCTTCGACAAAATGACCGATACGGACCTTAGCCATAACTGGGATCGATACGGCATTCTGGATGCTTTTGATCATCTTCGGGTCGCTCATACGAGATACGCCACCGACGGCACGAATATCCGCTGGGATACGCTCCAGCGCCATGACAGCACATGCTCCTGCATCCTCTGCGATTTTGGCCTGCTCTGGCGAGGTGACATCCATGATCACTCCTCCTTTTAGCATCTGTGCAAGTTCCTTATTAAGTTTTGAACGATTTTCTGTCATGAATACTCACCGATTGTATATTTTTATCCTCTGAAAGGCAGGTGGCCCGCCATGAGAATACCTTATTCAATATACAACTGACGTTATATCAGGGTTTGGATGAAAGAGAGCGAGCAAAACAGGTCATAGAAATTTTGAAAACATCTATTTTGAGAAAATATGAGACTTCATGCGGAATAAAAATGCTTATGTAAAGTATTTTTAAATATTCTTGACCAGAGGTGGATAGAAATCAGCATATCTCCAAATTCAATTTAAAAAAAGGGTAAAATCGGCAATGCCGAATTTACATGATCTTGCCAAGAAGGCGGATCGAGGTCGTCATGTCGGGTCCAAGTGGGGATCCGAAGACGATCTGTGTAACGCCTGCGGCGGTAAGGTCTTCACATTTCTGGCGGATAGTGTCTGGGGTACCGCAGATGGTGAATGCTTCAATTTCTTTCTCAGTTACAAGTCCACCGACTGCACCGAAGTCAAAGCGGGACAGTGCGTCCTTGATCTTTGCTACGTTTGCAAGGTCGAGACCGTGGCGGAGAAGAAGTGCTTCGGGAGATCCTGCTGCAATGAATGCTGCAACGATCTTTGCTGACTTCTTTGCTTTCTTCTCATCCTTGTCGATAGAAAGTGCAGTGTATGCTCCAACATCGAATCCTTTTTTGCCAACTGTTTCGCAGGCGGCTTTGATGATTGGGATAGCAACTGCGAAGTCTTTGGGGTTGGATGCATTGATAAGAGCACCGTCGCCTTTCAGTCCAGCGAGCTCAAGAACTTTTGGTCCCTGTGCGCCGACGTAGATTGGAATGCCTTTCTTGCCTGGGAGTGTGACACCGGTAAGTTTTGCACCATCATAGTCAAAGAATTCTTTGCCGTCTTTCTTAACTTCTGCACCACTGCAGAGTGCGCGGATCTGATCAATTGCTTCACTAAGTCTTCCTACTGGCTTTTCAGCTTTGATAGCCAGCTTTGGAAGGGTCGACAGGTCACCTGGGCCGATACCAAGGGTTGCACGTCCATCTGAGATCTCGTTAAGAGTGCAGGCAAAGGATGCCATTGATGCCGGAGTGTCAGTGAATGCATTCATGATACCCGGACCCATCTTAAGAGAAGTCGTTGCCATTGCTACTGCGGTCAAAACCGGGTAACAGTGGCGGTTGTTGTAGTGGTTGGTTATCCATGCGAAATCAATGTCTTTGCTCTCTGCGAGCTGGCAGTAGTTAACCACCTGTTTGACATTTACGTTTCCTGGAACAAACTCAATTCCATAAGTCATAGTTCTTTACACCTCATCTTAAAATTGTTTTCCTCTGTTTAAATACATTATGATTTTAAAAATGAATCTGGCGCAAATTTTAGCTCAGTTTGAATTCAACACGAAAAAAATAGAAAAACGTGTGTTTTTGTATGCGCTCTTGTTAAGCTAAGTTAAGTTACGGACCTGCCGGGGATCGAACCCGGTTCTTCGGGTTCGAAGCCCGAAAGGATATCCACTACCCTACAAGTCCAGAGTTATTATTATATTTGCACCCGAAGCGTATTATCATGTATGGTTCTTTCTTCATCAATAATCAGAACACGCATCAAAGACGGAACACTTGGCATAGATCCGTTTGCCGAGGAATCTCTTCAGCCATCATCCTACGACCTTAGAAGTGCTGAGGATATTATCATAAAAAAGGGGGAGTTGACCCTTGTTCCGACAATGGAGTTTGTCAGTCTTCCCGAGGACCTCTGCGCTACACTATGGGGACGATCATCATTTGGACGAAAAGGAGTTGTACTTGGCGCAGGATACATCGACCCCGGATTTCGCGGAAACCTGACACTCTGTATGGCAAACTACGGACCAGAAGATATTCCCGTAACAAAAGGCATGCGAGTTGTTCAGATGCTCATCCACACCGTCGAGGGTAAAGTGGAAAGCGCATATAATGGAAATTATCAGGACAGCTACGGAGTAGTAAAATCAAAAATTTAAGATACCGAGCGTAAACAGCATAACAGGGAGCATGATAGCCCCCATACAAAAGATCCTCGGGATGTCGATCAGCCCGGGAACTATGCCGACAAGCGTTGAAAGTATCAGAATCAAAATGCCGAACGGGCCGCAAAAGATTATCGTTATGCCAACCAGAAAAATCAAAACTACCCTGGAAAGTATCCTCTGATCAAGACGCATAAATGTTCTACTGAATTTTGAGGAGCCGACTGTTATTGCATAGCCGGCCAAAGCCGCCACACCTGCAGCCAAAACCAGCAGATATATTGAGGGAAGATCGAACGAGGCGAGGGTGACCATGGCTCCCGAACGCATCCTCCCTATCGCATACAGAGCCGCAAGACCTAAAACAGCATTTGCCGTGTTCGCCGCAGATGTTGAGACAATATACTCTCTTGGGTCTTGTTTTCCAAAATCAGAACTTCTTCGAACGGCAAGTAAAGCATTCGCCGTTCCACTGGAAAATCCCGGAAGCCACCCCACGATCGCCCCGGCAAAGGCTCCTTTGACACTATTTTTTAGAAGAGCGCCCTGAGATATCAGCAACCCGGTAAAACTTTGCTCAGCGGGCTTTACTGGGGACCTCATTGAGTTCATAAGTACAGGGATGCCAAAGAGACCTGTGAGAAGGGGAAGAAGGATCTCCCCTATGCCAAAAATACCAAAGGAAAAATAAGAAAAACGCATCGCATAAATTCCAAGGAGACCCGACACGAGAAAAACTGCAAACGACCAGGAAGGCGCTTTGCTGAATACGATCAAAAGACCGGCAGCAAGTAAAATCACAAGGCCGATTCCCCAATCAACATATTCCTGAATAGAAGGAAGAAGGAACACAAATAAAGCAAAAAGCGGGAGACAAAAAATAAAACCCCACAGACTGCCAAGAGCAGAAACTCTCACCGCTTCCTGACCATTTCCCAAAAGACAAAGATTGTGCGCAGGAAGAACAGAGAGGACAGTGTCCGGATCAGGAACGCCCAAAAACGTAGAGGGAACGATATCAACAAACGTGTGGACGATCATCATAGACACAAGCATCACGCAAATACCCTCGACCCCGAATACAGCGACCAAAGGAAGGGAAACAGCGGCGATAATTCCTGCAATGGTATTTGAATGGATACCAGGAATAAATCCGGAGATGGTACCAAAGATCACGCCCGCAAATAATCCGGCAACAACACCGAACATACTAGAGATTTAGACACAACGACTATTAAATCTAACAGTCCAATATTCCACTACATGTTGATTGCCATAACCCGTCATACGGGGGCTTTAGAGGACGCGGCCCTTTGTGAAAAATACAACCATAAGGCAAAGGTCGTTTCACCTATCAAACCGATCAAAGATCTGGAGGTTATTGAGAGGTTTATCAAGGCGGCAAACGAGGGAGAATTTGATGCGATTTTTTTCCCTAACGCATACGTCGCAGAAAAACTCGGCCCCCATATAGACCCGCGGCTTGCAAAAAGTGTCAGAATGGTTGCAAACGGACCGCAAACAGCAAAAATTCTGCATAATATAGGGATCGCTGCTGAGATGCTCCCATTTTTCTATACGAAGGATCTTGTCCTGTATCTCGACAGATGGATCCGCGGAAAAAAGATCGGGATACCTAGGGCAGGAAATACGTATCCAAAACTTGCCGCTGACATTAAACATGCAGGAGGAATTCCACTAGAATACAAATGTTATGACGTGGAAAAGACAGGCGAGGTTATGGATCTGACAGGAGTGGGCGCAATTTTATTCACGAGTCCGATAGCATTCAAAGATACAATACTTCCAAAAATTGGAAATGTCATTCAGATGGCAATTGGAGAGGTCACCGCAAATGAAATGATGTACGGGGCAGACGCTCCTTCTGTAATTGGGGACGGATCTATCGAAGGAACACTCAAAGCTCTTAATGCCTATCTTGTTACGGAGAGTCACTAAATGGGATATACTGGAGTTATTTTGGTTGACAAACCGCGAGGACCCACCAGTCATCAGGTTGCCGCATGGGTAGGGAAGATGCTTAAGTCAGATGTGGGACATTCGGGAACTCTGGATCCCATGGTCTCAGGAGTACTTGTTGTCATGCTCGGAAAAGCGGTAAGGCTTGCCCCTCTTCTGCTTCTTCACGAAAAAGAGTATGTGGCATGCATGCGTCTGCATGCAGACGTCCCGCGTGAACGCGTCGAGGAGGTCGTAAAACAGTTTACCGGAAGAGTGTATCAGCGGCCACCGAGACGCTCGGCAGTAAAACGAGCTCTGCGCATTCGTGTGATTCACAGAATAGAGATGCTCGACATGCAGGATAGGCTCGTTCTTCTGAAAATTCGGTGTGAAGCCGGGACCTATATCAGATCGGTCTGTGTGCACATCGGTAATGTTCTCGGGTGCGGCGGTCAGATGGTAGAGCTGCGCCGAACAAGATCAGGCGGATTTTCATGCGAAGAGTCACACACCCTTCACGAGATCCGTGACGCGGTCGAGACAAAAGACGAAGCAGGACTATTAGCAATGATCCTCCCGCCTGAGCAGGCAATTGCAGACATCCCAAAAATCATTATCCGAAACAAGGCAGCAAAAGCAGTCGCAAATGGTGCAATGCTCGCCGGAGTCGGGGTATTGTCTGTGGAAAAATTCTCACGCGGACAGAGTGTAGCTCTAATAACAGAGAGCGGACAGCTGATCGCTCTTGCCGACTCACTGTTTGATTCAGAGAAAATCGTTTGCGGCAGCCCAGGTCTGGTCGCAAAATCGACACGCGTTTTCGTTACCCCCAACTCAGTAAGTTAATAAAGGCTGAGAACACACATTTTATGCTAGTTTTTATGCTGAGGTAGTCTAGCGGTAGGGCGCGGGCCTGGAAAGCCCGTGAGGCGAAAGTCTC
>DALTVX010000121.1 GCA_029987395.1 Methanocorpusculum sp.
TCCTGTAACTCTGGGATATGGTAGCCGCTATGAGCGGAGATCATGATCGGGTCGACACCGTACTTCTCCCGCATGTGTTCCTCCATCTCTTTTCGCTGTAAATCGTTGACCAAGTCCACTTTGTTGATAGCAATAAATGCCGGGATGTAAAGTCTGTTTCCCTGCATTGCATCCACGAGATCGTCTTGGGTAATTTGACTGCCGCGGATCAAAACATCGGCGTTCATGATTTTACTCTCAGCTAGAATAGCGCGGACCTCCTCAAGTCCTAGTTTTACGGCGCCCACCCTGTTGAGTCTAATACCTCCCCCTCCGGTCTTTTTGATGGTGATATCAGGCTTTGGTTTGTTTATTCGAATGCCTGCGTCGTAAAGCTCGCGCATCAACACATCCACATGGACTGCATTGAAAACATCGCCTAAAATTACTATCAGGTCTGCGGTTCGAACAACTGCTATGACCTCTTTTCCTCTGCCTTTTCCCATCGCAGCTCCGGCGATAAGTCCGGGGATATCAAGGATCTGGATCTTTGCACCTTTGTATTCCATCAGGCCTGGGACCACGGTGAGGGTGGTGAACGCGTATGAGGCGGTCTCACTCTTTGCTCCGGTTAGTTTATTCAGTAATGTTGATTTACCGACAGATGGGAATCCGACCAAGACGATCGTTCCATCCCCGGATTTTTTTACAGAAAACCCTTCTCCCCCGCCAACGGATTTGATTGCCCGCATAACAATGTCGTCTTTTATTTTTGCGAGTTTCGCTTTCAGACGCCCGAGGTGCTGCGAGGTGGATTTGTTGTATTTGGTATTTTTTATTTCGTCCTCAATTGCACGAATATCTTCTTCGAGTCCCATAGTGTCTATATTTATTGGCACTCGGATATGATGAAGATATGCCGACGTATTCTCTCAAAATAAGTTTGTTCAATCAATACTCGATCCGATGTGCTGATCATTCTAAATCGATGGAGAATATTTCCATCTTAAAATAAATCACACGTTCCATTATTTGAGTGAAAAGGATAGAGGGAAAATTTGATGCTTCGGATCTCACGGGGAGATTTTCGCACCCTGATACGTATACGAAGGGGTAGTGATGCTTGAGGATACTGCACGGATTTGATATCGTCTTTTCGCGTACATCAAAAAGTTGGAGAATTGTTTCAACACGGGGAACTCCGGACTGTGCAGAATTGAATGCTTGCGTTTTTTCTATAATTGTGTGCGGGGCATGGTATGAGATGTTGACCTGAATTTCTCTGATTTTTTTGATCAGAGCAAGCCGTTCCTTTTTCGAGCGGAGCGGGGATCCATTCTCCAAAATGTATTTGTCTGCTCGATCTCTTCGTATGATAAAAAAAGATGATGGGGGTTATTTCAAAATTGCCTTTGCTTATGTCAAACGCCTCTGTAATGCTGACATGACAGATATGCAGTTTTGCTGATGACGAAGCAAGATTTTGTACGAGACGAATGATTTCGGTCTCGCCTAAGGCAGGGCGTGCATGGTCACCAGCAATGTTATGATTCGTAAGGACCTCTAGGGGATCTCGGATAACTAAAAAAAAGGGATATGGTTATTCTTCTACTGGGGAAGGAGCATGTTGGAAAATAGTAATTTATGTGGCCGTTCTTACAGATCGGGAGATGAGTTTTCCATCCGATTTCCTGATGATATCGACTCGGACCTCGTCATCCTTCTTGATAGTATCTTTATTCAGATGAAAATATCCGATAGCTCCAGGCTCCCATTCGTATGCATTTGGACCGGGTCCGCTAATACCACCACCGATGCCTTGCAATCCTGTTCCTCTCGCATTTAGTTCATTGGCGGCTGTAGTACGTGGGTTATCATTGATATAAAATAGCGGTTTGTAATCTGAATTTACGAGATATTCTCTGCCAAGATTTTGTACCGTTATATTGCTCTCAGTCTTAAGACCGATTTTTTCGATATCGATAAACTTGATCACAATGATTTCACCTGTCTGTTCATCCAGCTGGTTGTTGAAGGACATGGCGAAGGCAGCAACAATGCCGCACACGATAACTGTTATTGCAACGAGAAGTATGGTGGCAATAACTGGCGATACACCATCATTATTTTTTTCAGATATTTTTTTAATCATGATTGAATAGCTGTTAGTCCCTGCCATTAACCGAGCCTGTTCATCGTATGCTGTTGCATTTTTCACGAATCCTTGACCTGGCAGAAGGTGCCTGCGGCATGTTATGTTGTCCCATAATTCAATTCACGTCACTGCGTGTAAATCATATGAGACCTAAAACATGTCTGATATTTTCTGTACAAATAGTCAGTATGTTCTGCTGGTTCTTATTTGTATTGGAGGAGTATTCTTGATTGGATATTTCTCCACATATTCCGTCACCTATAGTGAATACCCCCTCCTGCAATGCATACATTTCTTCTTCTACTGGGCAAGGAACAGGTTGAAAAATAATAATTTAGTTGTGCACTCTTACTGATCGGGAGAAGAGCTTTCCATCCGATTTTCTGATTATGTCGACTTGGACCACGTATCCCTGCTTGATCGCTTCGTTTGTCAGATCAAAATATCCGATAGCTCCAGGTAACCATACGTCTCCACTTGGACCGTCACCACTAATACTACTAAAGCCAGTCGAACCACCACTTCTCGCATTTAGTTTGTTGATCTCTGTTTTAGGCGGCCCGTCATTATTAAGAAGAGGATGTTTTACATTATTAATATAAATTACCGGTTTGTAATCCGAATTCACGAGAAGATCATTGCCAATATTTTTCAACGTTATATTGCTCTTATAAGCGGTTTTAATGCTGTCGATAAACTGGATCTCAAGGATCTCACTAGGACGTTCATCCAACTCGTTGATAAAGGGCATGACGAAGGCGGCAAAAAGCCCACACATAATAACGGTTATCGCAACAAGAATTATGGTGGCAATAACTGGCGATACACCGTCATTGTTTTTTTCAGATATTTTTTCAATCATAATTGAAGAGCTGTTTGTCCCTGCCATTGACCGCGCCCGTTCATCGTATGCTGTTGCATTTTTCACGAATCCTTGACCTAGCAGAAGGTGCCTGTGGCATGTTATGTTGTCGCCTGGCTCATTTCACGCGATCGCATATTGACCGTATGGGGACTAAAACATGTCTGATATTTTCTGTACAAATAGTCTGTATGTTCTGATGATTCTTATTTGTATTGGAGGAGTATCTTATCTTGGGTATTTGTCCACATCTTTCCCCCCCCTGTCGTGAACTCGTCGTCGTGCCATGCGGGGATCCCGCCGATCACGGTCGTCACTGGGAAGAGTCCCTGCATCCCTTCGTACGGGGTCCAGCCGCATCTGCTGTGCAAAGACTCTCCGGTGATTTTTATCGGGGCGTCGGCATATATAGCAAGATCTGCCCGGCTGCCGGGAGTGAGCGACGGGGCGGGGATGTTAAGAATACTGCATGGATTTGATACGTTTTTTTCGATCACATTCGCGAGACCGATTTTTCCCTCCATAACGGCGTTCATCAAAAGGGGGAGCATCGTTTCAACGCCGGGAACGCCAGACGGTGCAGAGCTGAATGCCTGCGTTTTCTCTATAATAGTGTGCGGGGCATGGTCTGAGGCGATGACCGGGATTTTTCTGAAGTTTTGGATCAGAGCAAGCCGCTCTTTTTTTGAGCGCAGCGGGGGGTTCATCTTCCAAAATGTATTTGTCGGCTCGGTCTCTTCATTAGATAAAAAAAGATGATGGGGGGTGACCTCAAAACTTCCTTTGATCAAGTCAAAAGCCTCTGTGCCGCTGACATGACAGATATGCAGTTTCGCTGATGACGGAGCAAGATTTTGTATAAGACGAATGACTTCCGCCTCGCCCAGGGCAGGTCGTGATCGGTCGTGTTCCATAAGAGAGTGAACGTCTCCGGGCATCACCTCTTCTGCGTGAACGGTGACCAGCATGTTGTGTTTTGCAAGGATCCTTAAAGAATCTCGGATCACCTCAACGGAAAGGGCATTTCCATAACTCGAAGGGGCGGCAAACATCTCCCCGAATGCAAGAACACCAGCTTTTATCAGGCCGGGAATGTCAGCATTCTCAGTAACGGATCCGTTTATCCCAAAGTGACAGATCGAATCCTTCGAAGCAAGAGCGGCCCTCGCAGTAAAATTTTCCACCGTTTCCATCGGCGGGATGGTATTTGGTTGATCAACGACGGTGGCAACTCCTCCGGCGGCTGCCGCCTGTGTGCCGGTTTTCCATCCCTCCTTTGCCGCTTGAGGGCCGTCACGCATATGTACATGCATGTCGGTCGCGGCCGGGATACAGAGCCGATTTTTACAATCGATGACCCTGTCTGCAGAGCCAGAGCTTCCGATATGGGTGATGACCCCATTATCTATAGAGATATCTGTGATCCTTCCGTCAGGCAGTCGTGCATTGGAAAGAATCAGTTCTGCCATCTTCAGCAGACCCTTGGTACAGGATCTCCAAGAGGCGGTTCGATGAATCGTTCGCCGCCGATCCGAGTCTGCATGACCACGCCGGATCCTACAACGACCTCTCCCACGATCGCGGCATCTTTACCGTAAGGGTGAGCTTTCAGTGCCGCAAGGACGCGGTCTGCTACCTCGGGCGAAACACCCATCACACATTTTCCTTCGTTTGCAACTTGAAGTGGGTCGATACCAAGCAATGCTCCGGCGGATGCAACGCTTTCACGAATGGGGAGCATCTCTTCACGGACAACGACCTTCACACCCGCTTTTCGTGCCATCTCATTGATGCAGGCAGCAAACCCTCCGCGAGTCGGGTCCTTCATGGCATGAATATTTCCATGCCCGGCCGCCTTCATTGCGCCTTCGATCATTTTCCAGAGCGGAGCAACATCGGATTTCAACTGATCGCCCAGATCGAATCCTTCACGGAAGGAAACGATTGCCAGACCATGATCCCCAAGAGTCCCTGAGACGATGATCTTATCACCGACCGTGAGATCTTTGTCACGGATAAGGAATCCATCATCCCTGATCACGCCGACCCCGGCCGTGTTGATGATGATACCGTCAAGGCTTCCTTTTTCCACAACTTTTGTGTCTCCGGTGATGATCGAAGCTCCGGCTTCTCCTAAGGCCTCGTCCATCGAAGCGACGATCCTCGCCAGATCTGCGATCGGAAATCCCTCTTCGATGACCATTCCACATGTGAGGGCGATCGGCTGTGCGCCCATCACTGAAAGATCGTTTATGGTTCCTGAAACTGCGACTCTGCCGATATCACCGCCCGGGAAAAAGATCGGTTTTACCACGTGTGAGTCGGTCGTGAGAACGATGGTTTTTCCTCCGATCGTGAAGGTCGAGCCGTCATCCAGCGAGTCAAGTCCAATACCGCCGGCATTATTGTGTTTGTATGCCGTGAGCGTCTGGAGAAGTTCTCCCATGACCTCGCCCCCGGCACCGTGCATCATATTTACTTCTGTATCCTTTTTCATGCTGAATCACCTGTTTCGATCTCAAGATTTTTTACGACGATCTCTCTTCCTTGAGTCATGTGGGGGAGTTTTCCACAGTTGGGGCAGACAAAGATCTCTGGTCCTTCATACCCGCACTCACACTCGGCTATAGGAAGGATTGTATTAAAAACGAGTTTAGTATCCGTGAACATCGGGTCGTCGGTGATAAAAGTCTGGAACATGAAATCCACCTGTTCGGGGTTCACCATTGCCATGGATCCGACATCCACATAAATGGTCTTCACCAGTTTGGCGTGATTTTCTTCGGCGGCCCGTTTTGAGGTCACATACACGTCATAGGCGATGCCGGCTTCATGCATGATCCAGCTCATCCATTGCTTTATAGACTTCTTTAAAAAGTTCCCGCGTTTCTAATCCGTCTTCACGCGAAAGCCGCTGGATAGCAAATCCCACATGGACAAGAACAAATTCGCCGACTTTTACATCAACAAGATCTATACGAACCTCCTGCTGGAGTTCGCCATAATCAACCAGTGCGACATTTCCGTCGCGAATTTCTAAAACTTCTGCGGGAACTGCAATACACATATGGAAGTATATAGGTTCATAATAGAGATAAAGAAAGCGAAAAGAAATCTGTTCAAAATGGCGCCGAGAGGGAGATTTGAACTCCCGAGGTATTGCTACCAGTGGCTTTCAAGGCCACCGCCTTTCCGGACTAGACTATCTCGGCTCCGGACCTTAAGATGTTAGACGTTGAGGTAAAAATAGATTGTGTGTTGTTCTGAGGAATAATTGCCTCTTCACTCAGAGAGTATTTTTTGAAATATTTCTCCATCCTTTGCGATCCAGAGCTCGGCTGACAAAACTGCCTCTGAAACGAGCCTATCCATGTCGATTTTGTGTTCTTCGGTCTCGATCAGATCCTGAACAGAACGGGTGGCTGGTTTTTTCGGGACTACTAGGCATTCGGTATCGCCTGGGCTTTCGTGATAGGTGCCGATTTTTCGTGAGATAGCTACGATCTCCTCCTTGTCATAGGTCAGAAGGGGGCGCAGCACAGGGAGCTTCACCGAAGCGGTGATAACGCCCATGTTCTGTAATGTCTGGGATGCCACCTGTCCGAGGTTTTCTCCAGAGACGATACCCTCCAATCTGTTTTGTTCTGCCACGCCTTCTGCCACCCGCATCATGAATCTCTTACAGAAGAGACAGCTGTAATGCCGATCACAGGAGTGTGTCATCGCATCAAAGAACGGTTCGATGTTCACGATCCAAAGAGGGATCGCCCGCCCGGGGCACCATGTGGAAAGGATCCTCACGTTGTCCATTGCAAGGTTCCGCGTCGCTGGTCCCGCCCATTTCCTCGCATCCATGAAGACGCCGGAGATCACGACCCCTCTTCTCATCATGAGCCATGCGGCGACCGGGGCATCGATCCCTGATGAAATAAGAGCAGCTGCTCGTCCTGCTGTTCCAAGCGGGAGACCTCCCTGCCCTGCGATCCTTTCATCGTACACGATACCTCCGTATTCTCGCGCTTCGACAAAAATCTCATACTCTGGGTCGTCAAGATCGACTTCAAAGTCAGGTATCTTCTCCCAGATCACATCGGCGATCATGCCGGCTAGCTGCTGGCTCGTATACTCTTTTACATGCTGGCGGCGTGCCCGAACTGCAAAACTCATACCGGGCTTCAGCTTTTTTTCGGCAAACTTCAGAGCAATTTTTGCCATATCTTCCGGCTTATTTGTGGTCGTCTCACATATACTGACATCAACGATACCGAAAATTCTCGAAACGATCGGAGCGATCCGCTCGGCGTCACCAAAGATAAGAATACGCCCTCTGTACTCTTCAATCGAGTATTCGATCTCTTGTGTGTCCAGAGCGGTTTTGATGTTTTTCGTCAAAGCGAGCATGAATTGTTTTTTGACCGGCTCGCTTTTGAGCCAAAGTTCGCCTATTCGAACCATTAATGCTCTATTTTGTTCCATGCGTTTGCTCCTCCTGTTTTGTATTCTGTGAACGTTATTGAAGAAAACCCAAAGGTCTTCAGATCGTCTGTGTATAATTCTGCATTTGACCTCTCATTCTTTTCGGTTTCAATGATGGCATGTCCTAGGGATAGACGCACGCGGAGAGTTCCTTTGATGCCTTTTTCCCGAAGAAAAAATTCGGCTTCTGCAATTTTTTTCAGGTTTTCTTCGGTGATTTTCTCACCGAATGGAATTCTGGTGGCAAGACATGATGATGATGGAATTATTGGGACATCAAGCTTCTCTGCCAGCAGGTAAATTTCTTTTTTTCCTATGCCTGCCAATGCAAAAGGACTGATGATACCACGCTCCACCAGGGCTTTTCTTCCAGGCCGGTCCTCTGCAAAATCATCCGCATGGGTCCCGTCGCAGACCGTTTTACCGTTTGCAGCTTTAAGGAGAGCGGTCATAATGATATTTTTACAGATATAACACCTGTCTGCAGGATTCTTCTGCAGGGTTTTTTCAGAAAGAACTGAAACATCGATCACTTTCCATTCAACCCCGAGCTTTCGTGCAAACTCTTCTGCTCGTCTGACCTCCTCGGGCGCGGTAAATTCTGATTTCACTGTGACCGCAGAAACCGGCAGTCCCTCATTAACGAATGCGGCGAGCAGCGTCATGCTGTCGGTACCTCCAGAAAGGGCGACAACTGCCGGAGAATATTTCTCTAGAATTTCTTTAAGCATCGTTATTTAGGATCAACCGAAGTTTTCTGACCGCATGGGAACTTTTTGCAAAATATGCCGAGAGGAAGAAGGCGAACTCCGGTGACCAGATATCTCCGTTAACGAGCACGTCGTATCCCTCCTCCATCGACATCCTGACATGTTTCCCGATCGATCCGGAGAGGACCTTGTGCTGATCTGCAAGAAAATCATAAGCGCGTGGGTATTTTCGTTCGACCTCGGTATAATATCGATCCTCACTGATCCAAGGTCCAGCATATTCAGTCCCCTGAAGATATTTCTCCACGAAACTGTCTGCATTATCATGCACCCATACAGGGGGACCTTCCCGTAAAATAATCGATGGGAGGGTCGCCACAAGCAGTTCAAAGAGGATAAGGCAGCGATCCGTTCCCATCACCACCTCCGCACGGTGAACGGGAAAGTCTTCACCGACCAACTGATTTTTGATGGATTCCATCGTTTTTCTCAGCTGCGGGACAATGGTGTCAGGAACATATTCTGGTGTTTTGAAGGATAGCCCAAGCATGGTCGTTCCGCGTTTTTCCAACTCAGAGATGAACTCCTGTTTTGAGATCATCGTCGGCGTGTCCGGGATGAAGTAGCATGGATCGGGTCTTGTGCAATAATCTCGTGCAAGTTCCATGAACTCAGAGAAGCGAGTGGGGGTTAATGCGGCAGCTACATTTCTGGCTTTATCGGTTGGGTCGATGACTATCAGCGGCTCGGTGAACAGTTTCCGAATCGTTTTCTTATCAGGGTAAAATCCTTCAATGTCGATGACCTCACCATATCGAAACTTTGATGCGGCCTGCAGCATCTCCGTAAATCCGCCGTATGCAATAATGAGAAGTTCGCAGAGGTATCCAGAAAATCCGCCGGTCATGTGATCGGAACCGTAGACCCCTCCTCCTTTTGCAAACTGTTTCATAAGAAGGACGTCATCACGAAGATTGCCTATCCGGTCAAGCAGATATCTGGTATGAAATGGAGTTCGGTCGACTGCACACTTCATTTCAGCGGTCGATTCGACATGATAACAGGGTACCAGATCCACATCGAACCCATTGATAACTGCATTTAGATAGGGGTGTTCGGCATATTTCTCCTCTGATGAGCCATTAAACATATCCACTACGCCGTATGCCGCGGCAAGTCCTTTTTCTTGGAGCTCTTCTCGAGATAGGGAAGGGGGGAACATCATGAAGATATCAATGTCTTTGTCGCCGCGTACCCAGGTCCCGCGTGCCACCGATCCTGTCATCATCGCGGGAACATTGGCGACCAGGACAACGGCTTCGATGAGTTTCTGCCCCATCTCCTGAACTTCACGCCTTTCTTCTTCCGTCGGCCGAACGTTCTGTAGTACCTCCTCTTCTATTGTGCTTCTCATAATTTCACCTGGGAAAGTGTTGTGTATATTGATCCTTTGGAGGTTAATGTACTCTGCTTTAAGAGTATCTTATCTATAGTGCAGGTACCAAACTCAGAGCCGCAAAGTGCATCTGTTTTAGCTGCAAGGTCCGGTGTATATTCTTTGATACGTGCAAGGGTGATGTGAGGCGAGAAAGGTCGTGCCTCTTTTGGGAATTCAAGGGGGAGCAGATATTCATCGATCTGCTGTGCCAAGGCGGCACAGGATCCCTGATCGGTCACTTCTGCTTTGATGACCCGCTTGCCAAACATACTAACTCGCGCAGCGGTCAGTTGAAATGGAGCTCCCTTCACTCTTTGCAAAGCGTCCGTGATCTTTGGAATGCTGCTCTCCGGCACCTCTCCCAAGAACTTCAGCGTGATGTGCATCTGATCTGCAGTTGGAAGACTCAGTCGCGCATTTGATCCCCGAAGAGATATCCCGGCCTGTTCCAGCCTATCTCTTATCTCGCCGGAAGGTTCGACTGCTATAAATGTCCGTACCATTCTAGGTTGATTATTTGCTTCTCATGTATAATGATAGTTACACCGATCATGAAAAAATGCCACCAACCATTCTATAACCTCTTAACACCCATATATACGAAGAATGGAGGAAACTAAAACATTCGGGAATTTCGCTATCTCTGAAGCACTACTTCAGGCGATAGGCGACATGGGATTTGAGGAGCCAACACCTATTCAGGCAATGGCAATACCACAGATCCTTGATGGGAAAGATGTAACGGGGCAGGCTCAGACGGGAACGGGAAAAA
>DALTVX010000122.1 GCA_029987395.1 Methanocorpusculum sp.
TCCAGAGCTCCGAAGTTCCATAAGGGATGCGAGAAGATTCTGTATCGCCGCATCATTCCATGGATTGTCCTTTTGGATCGCATAATAGAGCCGGGCATTCTCCCGGGAAACCTCCTCTGAAACGGCGACCTGTTTTCGAAATGTTGTCGACGCAGCAGCATACAGGATCTCAGAAGAGAATCCGCTTTTAGCAAGTGCCCCGGTGAAGGCAAGATTCACTGCATGAGAGAGACCAAGAACGTAGGCGGTGACCTGATCGTGTTCTTCCACCTCCATTCGAATAATGACCCCACCATTGAAAAGGCGGGCGGCTTCCTCTACAGCAGCACCATTTCCGCAGTTACAGACGATGATATTTCTGCCAGCAATTGATGTAGCTCCTGGTCCAAACATTGGATGGACAGAACATACCCTTGCACCTGAAGCTGCCGCCTTACGAAGAACTGGAATGATCAAGGATTTCGTAGAGAGGATATCAAAGATGAGAGCATTGTTCTTTTCTGAAAAAATTTCCTCGAGAATACCTGCTGAAATACCGATCGGGGTTGACACGACGATAACATCAGCATCTCTGCACCCAGATGGGATATCTTTTACAGGATACGATGCCCCGTCGATTCGAGGGTCATTGATTATTACCGAGTGGCCCCGAGCAGTAAAAAACGCCGAAAGCCATCTGCCCATACCCCCATTCCCCCCAATGATGAAGATCTTTCGCGGAACAGCACGCCGGGGGATCATTCCCTGCACATCCACCGATTCATCGATGACCACCCGGGCGATTCGTGAAGCCGCTTCAGCGCTCACGCCGGAATTTTTTCCAGCATCGACATACCTTTGGACAACGATTTTCTCGACAGAGGGGACGACGACCTCTTCACCCGCAGCGGCCTTTTTCTCGCCAATCACCAGAGCTATTTTATTTCGACGGCCGACTAGCTCCATGATCTCCCGATCGATCAATGCAAGTTCGTTTCTGAACCCGTCAATTTCAGACAAGAAAACCTCCTCTGAGTGCAAGGTCTGCAAGTGTGAATATGGTCATCGCTTCAACTACGATCGCACCTCGATTTGCGATGCAAGGATCATGTCGTCCTTTCACCAAAAGATCGGCGTCCTCATGGGTCAATAGATCCACACTCTGCTGTTGTTTTGCGATCGAGGGGGTCGGTTTGAATGCTACAGAAAAATCTAAGATAGAGCCGTTCGACATCCCCCCTAAGATCCCGCCTGCATGATTCGTGGTTGTAACTAGAGAATTTTCGAAGAAACGATATGCATCATTGTTTTCAGAACCGCGAAGTCCTGCTGCGGCAAATCCTTCTCCAAATCCAATAGCTTTCACACCGGGGATCCCGAAAACTGCTTTTGCGATCTCACCGTCAAGCGTATCAAAAAACGGTTCGCCAAGTCCTACGGGAAGACCAGTTGCAAAGCATCGAACGATCCCCCCAACACTGTCTCCCTCCGATTTTGCATTGAGGATCTCGTTTCTCATCCGCTCTTCGATGTCAGCAGACATAGCACGAATCGGGTTGGTCCGTGATCTCGTCATCACATCACGTGGATCATAATCATTTGTATCGATGACGCTTCCGATTTGGGTCACATACGAACCAACGGAGATCCCGATGCTGCCGATCATGCCCCGGAGCAGTGCTCCTGCTGCAACGAGAGGTGTGGTCATCCTGCCAGAGAACATCCCACCACCCCGAATATCATGGGCTGGACCATATTTACAGATCGCCGGATAATCGGCGTGACCCGGGCGTGGAACACGACGAAGCTGTTCATAATCAGAACTTCGGGTATTGCTGTTAGAAAATGTGATCACGACCGGAGTTCCTGTAGTCACTCCGTTCACGACACCAGATATTTCGGGGATATCCACCTCCACCCGCGGGGTCCCAATACCCTCAGATGGTTTCCTGAGTGCAAGATCTTCCATAATTGCACACTCATCCACGTGATATCCGGAGGGTAGCCCATCAATGACGCAACCAATACGGCTGTCATGACTCGCCCCAAAAAGGGTAAGCGTTATAGTATCTCCTATTCGATTCATTCTTCCCTCATATCTGCGCCGAGCCTCTGCATATCTTTGACAAAACCAGGGTAGGAAACCAAACAGCAACCGGCATCATCAATAATGGTCTGACCCTTTGCGATGAGTCCGGCAACCGAGGCGGCCATCATTATACGGTGGTCGCCGTACGTAGTAACATTTGCTCCGATTAGTTTGGATGGACCTTTAATAATACACCCGTCATCGGTCTCATGGATATCAGCACCCATGGATCTGAGGAATTGGGCAGTAGACATGATCCGATCGCTTTCCTTGAATCTGAGATGGGCAGCCCCATATAATCTGCTGGTACCTTTCGCCTGACTTGCGAGGACCGCGATGATAGGAAACAGATCCGGTGAATTCGAAAAATCGATATCTGCCGCCGACATGACCGCTTTTTTGACCGTGATCTTTTCCCCATTACGGATCACCTCAACTCCAAATTTTTCGAGGATCGATACCACTACCTGATCACCTTGGGAGTCAGTAGGGTCAAGCCCAGATACGGTGATATCTCCAGTAAGTGCCCCAGCCGCAAACAAAAAAGCGGCGGATGAATAATCACCCCCGACCGGGTCGTTCATTGAAGAATACGTCTGACCGGATCGGACAGAGTATCCGTCGTCTGTTGTCTCAACCAAAACACCGTGTTTTTTCATCGCAGAAATCGTCATATCCACGTAGGGTTTTGAGGTGAGTGGAGTGGTCAGATGTATGAGGGTTTCTGTTTTGCCAAGAGGAGCGGAGATCAACAGAGCGGAGATAAACTGAGAACTCACGTCCCCGCGAATGTGAACATCGCCACCCAAAGCGGGACCGGTTATCACAAACGGCCCACAACCATCCCCCGACTCTACCTTCGCCCCAAGCTCTTCCAGTGCGTCCAGGAGCGGTTTCATAGGGCGTGAACAGAGAGAGGAATCGCCAGTGAACATTGTGATTCCTTCTAATCGGGAGGCAATACCGGCAAGCATTCGTAGAGACGTGCCTGAGTTTTTACAATTTATAATGGTCCCTGTAGGTTTTGGAGCATGCAGATCACCACCATGGATAGTGACCCGGTCATCTACCGCACACACTTTTGCTCCTAACATTTCCACCGCATCCAATGTAGCAAGGGTATCTTCACCAAGTAATGGTGAAAATATAACAGACTCGCCTTTTGCAAGAGCTGCGAGGAGGAATGCCCGGTGCGTATGGCTTTTGGATGGAGGGGCAGAGACCTGCCCAGAGATTCGTGACGAAGATACGATCAGTTTCATTTACACCCCGTTCCTTATGTTCGCGATGATGATGTCATCCCGCCCGAATCTGTCGAGAAACTCATCGAGCCGATCTGTAGGTACAAGGATCCCCGTTGCGGGACCAGTCCCTGAAAGTCCGGCAGCAGATGCACCAGAGGAGAGGGCTTTATCTGCGATATCCGGTGTGATCCCGAGGGCCTCGCAGGTACATTTTCCGTTGACATACATCGCTGAGAAGACATCGCCTTCGACGGCCATATCATATGCAGCCGAGATAAGCCCCTGCAACTGACGCATTTTTTCCTTAGGGAATGCGGATTTCCTGATTTGGAACGGTGGGATGTGGATCACAGCGGTGAAACCGTCCGGCATCGGGCGGCGAAGCAGAAGTTCATGTCGCGTATTATCGGTAAAGACAAGACCGCCAAGCTGACAGGCACATGCATCGTCAAATGCTCCGGTGATACTAACGCCAGCCCTTATCGAGGCCGCCGCTCCAATTTTACCAATATCCAGCGGATCCATGTGCATGTCAAGTGCCTGAATTGTAGCTGAAATGATAGCATTCGCTGCGGAACTGCTGCTTTTCAAACCCTTGGATATCGGAATATTCGAGGTGGTTTTTATCACAGCCCCTTTCATTCTCGAGCCAGGATACAGCCTAAGCACCTCCTCTGCAGAAAAACGGGCGAGCGTCGTATCCTCGGCAGGGTGACCGTCGATCTCAACTGAAAATTCAGGTTCCGGAATGAGTTCAACGTTCGCCTCGGTTTTAAGATCAATCCCAAATGCCGCTCCTTTTCCGGTCGAAATCGCATTGATCACCGACAGAGCACCAAAGGAAACACCGTGACCAATCATGCTACCCTCTCTTCAAATGCATGTCTCATCACGTCACGATCCGGTATGATCCCAGTCCAAAGAGTGAAAGATGCGGCAGCTTGTTCGATGAGCATGGTTTTTCCATTGATACAGGACAGCACGCCAGCGGCCTTTGCAGCCTCAAGTAGTGGGGTACTCTCTGGATCATAAATCATATCCATAACGATAGTATCCTTAGTGAAGATCGTAGCGGGAATGGGGGAGACATTCTCAAATCCCGCCATACCTACCGGGGTTGCATTGAGAATGATCGTATACACTGGTTTGAGTTCCTCCATTCTGATAGCACGGGCGCCGAAACTGCGAGCGAGTTTCTCTGCTTTCGAGTGGGTCCTATTGGTGATCGAGATGGAAGCTCCGGCAGCTTTGAGATATGCGGCCGCGGCTTTGGCTGCTCCACCAGCTCCAATAATGAGCACCTCAGCACCCCTTGGATCTGCATTCACCGAAGCAAGAGATGCTGCGATACCGAGGATGTCCGTGTTATATCCCTCGAGACTGCCGGAGGAGTTTCTGATAGTATTCACTGCTCCGGCGGACTTGGCAAGTGGATCGACCCTCTTCAGCAAAGGGATAATGGATTCTTTATGCGGAATGGTCACATTCATGCCGGTGATCCGATAATTTTTGATAACATCCGGGATGAGATGCAACTCCTCCGAAGTTGCAGGGATCTTCACATAACGGCCGGAGATATTCGCGGCTTTGAAGGCGGCGTTATGGATCACCGGTGAAAATGTGTGGGTCAGAGGGTAGCCGGTTATTGATGTGAAAATTGGATCGGTCCCGAGTCTGATCATCTCCTCGAGAGTGACTTGACCCGGGGCTGACGCAAGCTCCGATTTTATAGCACAGTAGTTGAACATTGAACCAAGATCAGAAGAACGAAGACGAGTTACCTCTCCTGCGGCTCCCATACCCATGAGAATGAACGGCAGCTCCATCTTCCTGAGGATCGTTGCAGCATCCCAGATTGAAATAAGATCTGTCGGCCCTCTAACCATAAATGCGGCTTTAGGGATCCCTGATGATTGAAGATCTTTGAAGATGGCAAGAATGTCATCTAAGAAAGGAGTTTTTTCAAAGTCATGATAGGAGCAGATGACTTGATCTTTTGGGAATTGATCTCTCAGAATCGAATCAGATTCGATATCGAGATATTTGGCACCTGATGCGAGCGCTTGGAGAAAGATGTCCTTTCGACCCTCATCAAAAGGGGACCGGAAGGTGGCTACGGATGGAACTTCTGACGCAAAAAAAGAGAGGGACTTCGGAAGAGTCTGGAACGCGTCAAGCCGAAATTCAAGAGCATCTGCTCCTTTAGTGATCGCCTCTGACGCAAGGAGACGTGCTTCTCCTTCATCTTTTGCTAAAATGACAGCGCAGTTCAAAGTCATTTTTCGCAGATTGTCTCAGCCATCGTGTGTCCGAAGTGACGACCGCCACTTTCAAGCCTTACGTACACTTGATCACCCAAAGAGAGATTAGATACAGAAACAGCTCCAAACGGCGTTCCGAGACGTATGGTTTCGGCATTCTGAAGAACCACGGAGTGTGTCTTTTCACCGGCTTTTACCTCGATATAGAGCATGGGCCGAACCTCGATCTTCACTCTGCCGACATTTACGGTCCGCAGGCTTCCATCAGGCATTCGGGAAAGTAGTTCATTTCCGCTGGAGATCTCAGATAGATATTTTGTCGTGCCGTCAGGGCAGAGAATATAAGAGTGAACGGCGCCGGCGTTCACTCGGAAAGGTCGGGAGCTGACATACTCGCTTTCAAAACTTTCCGAGCAGACGAGGAAGAGGCAGGAGGACTGGGAACCAATGAGCATCCCCTCGCCCTGTTTGAGAAGTGAGCATGTGTCGATACAGACCCGGTCCCCTAATGTAAGCGTGGATATCCGTGTGATAACAGCAGTCTCCAGCTCAACAGTTGGATATTCAGTATTTTTTATTCCGGAAAATGCGGAGAGGTCAGCAGGAGAGTCTGGAGCGACAACGATCCCGTCGCATCCCACCTCCATGGTTTGGAAAGCAAGCCGAGCCTCTTCGGGGGTTTTCACACATATGTATACCCGTGTCTTTGAGGTCTGGAACCGGGAGATGAGATTTTCAAGCGGGATCACCTTCCAGTTTTCGGGGGAGATGATAAGATATGGAACGGTATTTTTCATGCTGTACGCCTCCTCCATCTCCTCGGTACCAGTTAGATTCAGAAGAACACCGATCCGTTCACCAGAATACATAAGGTTTTTGCCATCGGCTAGTATTGCAGTATATCTCCCGAGATGAGAGAGAAGTTCATCTTCAGGTCTTAGGATGATATGGGTATATCCTGCTTCCAGAGCTGATGCAACGACAGCTTTTCGCTCATCATAGGTCTGCAGGTGATCGGAACGGATCAGGATTGGAGGTAGTTGGATCGTCATTGTTTTTCACCGAGAGAGATGTTTTGCGGCTTCTTCCACGGATGCATCATGCAAAACTATATGGGAAACGGCCGAGGTGATACCGATTATATCAGCATGCTGGAAGATGTTTCTTCCGATAGAAACACCTTTTCCTCCCCCATCGAGAGAGTCGCGAACCATCTGAAGCATCTCCATATCAGATCCCATCTTCGGACCGCCAGCAATGACGACAGGGATCTGAGCCCCACGCACCACTTCGTGGAATGTATCGATGTCTCCTGTGTAACTGGTTTTTACAATGTCAGCTCCAAGTTCTGCTGCAACACGGGCGCAGGTTTTGAGTGCATCCACATCGAAGGAGTCTTTGATGTTTTTACCACGAGGGTAGACCATCGCAAGAAGCGGCATTCCCCACTGTTGGCATTTGCGGGATATCTCTCCTGCATTACAGATCATCTCGGGTTCTGTATCTGCTCCAAGATTGATGTGAATGGAAACGGCGTCAGCTCCAAGGGTTATGGCTTCTTCAACGGTCGTGACGATCACCTTCGAGTTAGGATCGGTCCCAAGACCAGTACCTGCAGAAAGATGAACGATAAGACCGATATCTTTTCCAGAGGTCCTGTGACCATAAGGAACCATGCCTTTGTGCATGAGAACGGCAGTGGCACCGCCGATAGCGATCTTATTTATTGTGTCACGCATGTCGACGAGTCCTGGTATCGGACCCATGGAAATGCCGTGATCCAACGGCACGATGACGACACGACCGGAGTTTCGGTCAATGATTCGTTCCATACGGATATTTTTTCCAAACATGTGTGCTAATGATTAGCACGGTGAGAACATTAATCTTATGGCAAAAACAGATTTTGAGACAAAATAGATCAATGTATTCTTATATTAAGTGTTTTTATATACAAATATTCACATATCGATTTCTTTTTTATTTTAGATCCCGATTTTGACCAAAAAATCAGAATGATCAGCGTTATGAATGAAGATGATGAGAGAAGTTATTTTTCTCCTCTTCCAAGTTCCCTGTGGGCTTTTCCAAGATGCTGGGCTCCAAGTGCCCCAAGAAGAGACAACTCTCCTGCCAAAACACCAGTTGCCACGATCTCAGAAAATGCTTTTGCATTGTCTCCAGGATTTTCTGCACCGCCTGCCACACCAAGCATCGTGAGACAGGTATTCTGGGTAGTGATACCAGTTCCGCCGCCAACTGTTCCGACCTGGAGTGAAGGGAGTGTCACAGAAACATATACACCCCCATCCATAAGATCCACCGTCGTGATCGCGTTACTTCCCTCGACCACATGAGCCGGATCCTGACCACAGGCGATGAACATGGCGGCGACCACATTCGCGGCTTGTGCATTGAATCCTAAAGAGGCAGCGCGTGCAGAACCGATCAGGTTTTTTCGTGTATTGACATCTGTAAGTGTAGCTGCATTGGTCTTAAAAACAGAGGAGACGAGTTCATCCGAGAGAAAAACCCCAGCTGATACTGTTTTTCCACGACCCTCGATAACATTGATCGCAGATGGTTTTTTGTCACAGCACATATTTCCAGATACTGCGACCAATTGTGCTCCCGTCTCCTCCTCTATTAGATGAGCCGCGGCTTCTGAGGCAAGAGTCACCATGTTCATTCCCATCGCATCCTTTGTGTCAAACTCAAAACGGATATAAACACTCGTACCGGCGGTGTACGTGGTAAGCCCGATAAGTTCACCGTGATGTGTGGTTTCCTCGGCAGCGACCTTCAAGAGAAGCAGATTGTCCTCCGCCCATCTGGCAACATTAGCCGCGTGTGCCACACTCTTTGTCGAAAAGACAGGTGCCCGCGTCATGCCATCTCTGAGAATACGTACCTCTGCACCGCCGGCTTTGGTAATGGCCCCGCACCCTCTGTTGACCGAGGCGACCAATGCTCCTTCTGTTGTCGCAAGCGGGAGCCAGAAATCACCGTTCGCATACTCACCTTTGACGGCCACAGGTCCCGCGACCCCAAGGGGGATCTGAACACACCCGATCATATTTTCGATATTTCGGGTCACTACCCGATCGATGGGTATTGTATAGGCTCCAACAGCAGAAAGGTCCGTATCGGTCTCCTCTTCCATATATTTACGACGAAGAGAGACGGCATCATCTACCGGCATACTCTTTTCTAACGCGTAAAGTTTTAGATCTCCCGAGCGGATCTTTGCGAGATACTCATGCATAATTATACAATAGCTCGGAAAGGACTAATACATTTTTCTCTCAAACAGGCAAATGTTATTTAGACATATGCAGAAATACGCTCAGATCCTGGATCTGGTCAGAGAGAGAAATCCCCTCGTCCATCAGATCACCAATTACGTTACAGTTAATGATTGTGCAAATATGACGATATGTTTTGGCGCATCTCCAGTTATGTCACACGCACCAGAGGATGTGGTGGATATGGTCAAAATAGCGAGCGCCCTCGTTCTAAATATCGGAACTCTTGATGAAAAACAGATCGAAGGAATGCTCTCTGCAGCAAACGAAGCGAAAATATGCGGTATTCCGATCATACTTGATCCTGTGGGTGCAGGGGCTACCAGATACCGCACACAAACCGCAGAGAGGTTTATGAACGAATTTCCCATCGCAGTCGTGAAAGGGAACGCAGGAGAAATCGGTACCCTCGCAGGGGTGTTGGCATCTGTTCGAGGAGTGGATTCCGAAAACATATCGGGAGACCCGAAGGAAGTAACTCGAAGATATGCAAAAGAATACGGATGCACCATCGTAATGAGCGGGGCGGAGGATATCGTAAGTGACGGGAAACGCGTCGTCGGCATATCAAACGGCGTACCAATCATGGGAAAAATCTCAGGGACAGGTTGTATGGCGAGCGCGATATGCGGCGCATGCACCGCGGTTTCCAACCCGATAGACGGATGTATCGCCGCGATGACAGCGCTTGGGATCGCAGGAGAAGAAGCCGCAAAATTCTCAAAAGGCCCGGGATCATTCAAGCCGGCATTTTTTGACGCGGTTGCTTCACTTACACACGAGCAGTTCATCAAAGCTGCGAGGATCTTTGAATATTAATGAAATATGATCTCTATGTGGTAACTGATGAGGATCTTTCAAACGGTCGTTCCCATGCAGAAATAGCACAGTTGGCCACAATTGGAGGAGCTGACGTGATCCAACTCCGTGACAAAAAGATGAACGCAGCAGATCTCTTCGCAGTAGCATTGCAGATCCGCGAGATAACAAAAGATAAAGCCCTCTTTATTGTAAATGATCGGGTGGATATTGCTCTTGCGTCCAAAGCAGATGGTGTTCACTTAGGGCAGAGGGATCTGCCAGTAAAAGCAGTGCGACGTATCGTCCCAAATGACTTCATCATCGGCATTTCGATCGGGTCTGTAGATGAGGCATTAAAAGGAGTCAGAGACGGAGCGAATTATGTGGCAGTGAGCCCGGTTTTTTCCACCAGTTCAAAGCAGGACGCTGGCTTGGGTCTTGGAGTATCATGCATTGCAGCGGTGAGAAAAGCTGTCCCAGCAAATATCCCAGTCGTTGGTATCGGAGGCCTCAATAGCGAAAATATTCTCGAAGTCATCTCTGCAGGTCTAGATGGAGTCTGCGTGATCTTCGCTGTAGTGAGTGCTCCCGACATTACAAAAGCTGCAAAAGATCTGCGTGAAAAAATTAGGATGGCAAAAAATGAGTGAGAAGATAACGCAGTGGTGTGTGCGGATCCCAGTTCGTGAAGGAGAAGAGGGACGCAGAAGATTGATTGCGGAGGGAAAGGCGGACAGAAGCCTTCGCCCATACGCCGAGGAAGGATACCTGCTCATCCCAGTTCTGGGAGAAACGAACCTTCAGGCTGAGTTTTCCCCAACAATTACCCATGAGGAGTTGGCCCGCCACGAACAGATCGGTGGCATCGTTGTTCTCCAAGAAGACGACATTGCCGGAGCAGAGAAAATCCTTGCAGCACGCCCCTCAGCTCACACCGCCCTTTATGCCACCTCACCTGTCGAGGGAGAGTTCAGAACGAAAACATTTAAGGTCCTTGCTGGAGAAAATACTACAGAAACCATCTATCATGAATACGGTCACAGGATGATCATCGACCTGACCGCCGCGTATTTCTCAGCAAGGCTCTCAAACGAGCGGCAGAGAATTCTCTCTTCCATGAAAGAGGGAGAGATTGTTCTGGATATGTTCGCTGGGGTCGGACCATTTCCTGTAATGCTGAGCGGGAAGGCAAAATTGTTTGTCGCAAACGACATAAATCCATCAGCAGTTTATCTTCTTCAAAAAAATATCAGATTGAATCATCTGCATAACGTTGTCCCCGTACTCGGCGATGCAATGAATCTTCCATTTATGCTCGAACCAATGAAATTTGACCGCATAATTATGAATTTACCATTCGCAGCATACGGATTTTTAGCAGGAGCTGCAAACCTTGCAGCTAAAAAAGCAACCATCCACCTCTACTCCCTTGTCGAGAAGGAAGGAGAGCACAACGAAGATATTTTGCGTGCTTTTCCGGATGCAAAAATTACCGAACGATTCCTTCGATCTTATTCCCCAACGAGCTGGCATGCAGTCTACGACATAGAGGTAGGAAATGAAATGTAAGATCTGCGGAACAGGAAGCTTTGCAGATCTGAAATGCGCCGTTGATGCCAAAGCAGATGCAATTGGCTTTCTGATGGGGATCACACACAAAACGCAGGATGCAGTAACCCCAGAAGAAGCAGCGGCAATGATCAAAACACTTCCGCCATTTATTGAGCCGGTCGCGGTGACACATCTCCAGGATGCAGATTCGATAATCGATATTGTGCAACGATCCAGATGTACCACGCTCCAGATCCAGAACACGATCTCTCTAGAGGATGTCGCAATGATTCGAGACGCGTTGCCGTATATTCGCGTCATCAAAGCTGTGCATGTAATGGATGCATCAGCCATAAAAACTGCACAAGAGGTAACAGTCTATGCTGATGCAATAATCTTGGATACGCGAACCACAGACCGACTTGGCGGGACCGGTCTGACCCATGACTGGAGCATCAGTGCAAAGATTGTGCAGGCCTCCAATATTCCCGTGATCCTGGCCGGTGGCCTCACTCCAGAGAATGTTGCCACGGCGATCCATCAAGTTCAGCCTTATGCAGTGGATGTACACACTGGTGTGAAGAGAAATAACGTCAGGGATGCTGAGAAGACAAAAGCATTTGTCGAGGCGGCTCATACAACCATCTGATTCACAAAATATATTTTTTTACAAAAAAATAGACTTCGATCACTCTCTAAGTAAGGTTTGAAGTATTCACATATTCGGCCATGCCAATACTAAAAAAATCAAATACGATGATCTGTCCCTCCCTTTTTTCTTTTCTTCTTTGATGTATACAGGATACCTCACGGTACCCGGATAAAACACAGAAGATAAACAAAAAAACATAGCTACCACTCGTAACAAAAAAAACACAAAATACAAAACATCGTAAAACAATAAAAGGGGGGTGCAGCGTTGACCAGTTCCCGAGAATTCGCATATCTCAGTACAATGACCGACGCAAGAGAGCTTAACTGCCGGGTTCGGAATGGGTCCGGGTGGAA
>DALTVX010000123.1 GCA_029987395.1 Methanocorpusculum sp.
GGGTTCGTCGGTCTGGACATCGGATATCGGCACGGCACGTTTGTTTGCCGAGTCGCTTCAGTGCGGCGTCGTATGGGTGAACAAGCACCTGACGGTCCCACCTGAGATGCCGTTTGGCGGTGTGGGGAACTCCGGGTTTGGGCGAGAGAACGGAAGGGATTTCGTGTACGAATACACGGAGCCGAAAAGCATTCTTTTCGGGTGATCCCTGATAATCATCGGTTATATATAAACAAAATAGATATTATGCATAATGAAAAAGATAAATCTAATTTTTATATTAGGGATACCTCTTTTTTTATCTAGGAAATTCTCATGACACTGCCTCCTTCTGACCTCGATCTCATTCTATCAGAACTGATCGAGAGACTGCGAAACGCCGGAAAATCTGAACAGATGATCCTTGCTTCCTGGGCTCTTGACTGCGCAGAAAGAGTCCTGCCCTTCTTCGAAGAAAACCGCCCATCTGATCCGCGGCCGTGGGAAGCGAACGAATCTGGGCGTGCCTGGATCCGGGGCGAGATACGAGTTAGCGAGGCACGAAACGCCGCCTTCGCTGCTCATGAAGCTGCACGAAATGCGACCGATCCGTCTGCGGTTTTTGCAGCCCGATCTGCGGGTCACGCCGCCGCTACCGCCCATACGACAGGGCACGCAGTCCATGCGGCAAATTACGCCATAAAAGCGGTACCGATCGATCAAAAAATCGGAGAGCGGACTTGGCAGTATGATCATCTGCTCGAATTATTATCTGATAACGACACACCCTAACAATATCATACTAAAAACACCCCCTTCGAAAATCATTATAGCCCGAGATGCGAATGTATTGTTGTATGTCATCGATGTGTCTGTATGAAGCAAAATACCCGGACACCACCGATCCAGAGTATATCCGGATAACCAAACTCATCGAAAATCTCAGATCACGCGGGATCATCATCGAACGAGCCGCATGGGATACGGACCAGAGTATCTGTCGGATCATCGACAAAAACGGAGAGAAGATCCTCCCATTGGTCGTTACCAACAACTTCATCATGATCACCGGGCGATATCCAACAGACGGCGAGATCAAACAGATACTGCATATGGCCAACACGTCTTTCGAACGAAAAACCCGTGGACTTGGATCCTGCGCCATTCCCGGATATGAATTTGATGAGTGATCCTCTGAAAAATATTTTAGAAAAAAGAATGTGATCATTATGGCCGAAGAAAAAAAGACCTCGATATTTACAAAGATCAAGAGAGCTATCCTCTCAGAAAACTGTACATGCTGTTCCTGCTGCCAGACCTCGGCAGAATCAGAAGACCAATGTAATGGAAACTGCCGCCCTAAAAAACCCGAGTGAGTTTTTGAGAGACACTATTTACAGATAAAAGATAATAGTAGAATATACCTTAAGGGGAACCTATGCCAACAACATCAAGCGACGAAAATCCGGCGTGTCTCATCTGCGGGGCGCCTCTAAAATATCAGGACATCGCAGAAGAAATGACCTGCTCGATCTGCCAAAAGAACTTTTTGAGCAATGCAAAATGTACGGAAGGTCATTTTGTCTGCGACGAATGTCACGCAAAACCGTCATTTGCCGTTATTCGGTACATATGTCTCAACACGAAGTCAAAGAACCCGATCAATATCGCAAATAAGATCATGCGTTCGGATGCAGTACACATGCATGGGCCCGAACATCATGTGATCCCGGGATCGGCGTTACTTACGGCATATAAAAATGCAGGCGGCGAGGTCGATCTTCCAATAGCCCTCACGATGATGGAACACCGCGGCGGCGCCATCCCGGGGGGATTTTGCGGGCTTGCCGGAGCATGCGGAGCGGCGATCAGTACCGGTATATTCCTTTCGATCATTCTCAAAACAAATCCTCTATCTATAGAGTCATGGGGCCTTGGAAACCAGCTCACGGGGAAATCTCTGATCGAGATCGGCTCCCTTGGAGGGCCGCGATGCTGCAAACGGGATTCGTACATCGCCATAAAAAATGCCGTAGAGTTTGTACGTGAACATCTGGGCATCGAAATGGAGCTTCCAAAAAACATCGTCTGTGGATTTCATGAGAAAAACAGCGAGTGTCTGCTGGAGAGCTGTCCCTATCATCCGAAAACTGTGAAAAATCGAACAGCCAGATAATTTTTATGCTGTTTGATGCTTTTGATAAAATGGGAAACGTCCGTGAGATGATATGACTTTTGCACTTATCACCTGTTCCGGGTTATCGAACACAGGGAAACTGACCACCCAAGCCGCCCTTACTCTCATGCAAAGAAAACCGGGTGGATACATCTGGATGCGTGCCCAAGAGGGAGCTGATATGCTCGCGGATGGGATCGACGAGGCGGACGAAGTGATCGTGCTTGACGGCTGCACGGACTGTTGTACGAAGAAAAAACTTGCCGAGGCCGGATTCACCCCGGAACATCATCTTATCGCGACCCAGCTTGGAATAACGAAAAATGGCATGGCAGACGTGCAGTTTGCCGAGATCGAGCTTGTCGTAAGCACTATTATGAAAGTTATCTGATGCCGGAGTGCGGCCATCCCTTAGCTATATCATGAACAAATTCCTATAAGATAGTTCAATGCAGAGCATTCGTGTTTTCTGGTATAAAGGCGTGTATAGAGCGGGACGTTTTATTTCCGCACCGATAATTGGACGTAAATTACAATATACCTATGATGTGGTCACCCCAAAGCATACTCCCTACATGGTTTTTTCCAACCACACGACGCTTTGGGATCATCTGATGATCGGCGTGGCGATCAAAGGGCACATGTTTTATGTTGCCGGGGAGCATCTTTTCAGAAAAAAATCGACCAGGTTCCTTGGAAGTTTAC
>DALTVX010000124.1 GCA_029987395.1 Methanocorpusculum sp.
ACGGAGATGAAGTTCCAGCCTTTAATCAGCGGGAGAGAAGAAATTGGTGTGTTTGGGTTTTCATCTTTTTTCCATACAGCGTAGAGAATGAGAGAGGCACCATCGATATCCAGGAGATTTCTGACGCTTTGGTTATCGGTATAGATGACAGATCCTTCGGCGGTTGCTGCCCAGCCGGAAAATACACTTGCCTCTTTAACGAATGTGTTGGAACTCAGATTCTGCGTCTTATTATAAGTGAACAGTTGATCGTTCATGTTTCCGGTACCGCCGTCTGCATCATATTTTATGATATACGTGATCTCCGGCACCGGTTTTCCCACAATTATACGTGTATTTGGAGCATAGTAATTTATTTCATCAATAAATAATGCAGCTGTCGGTTTGTCAGATACATAAATGACACTGTCGGATTTCATGGCGCTATAACTATTAGAACCAAAGGCAGAGTTTTCGATTGAAGATAAGGCTGTTGTGTTGCTCATATCAACTACTTCAAGATTTGAGCAACCAAAAAATACGACTTGTTTAATGGATGTTACACTATTACCTATTTTCACTGTTGTGAGTGAGGTGCAATCAGAAAATGCTCTCTCTCCAATGGATGTTACGCTGTCAGGGATGATGACAGAGGTGAGGGAAGTGCAACCTTTAAAAGTACTAGATTCGATGGAGGTCACACTTTTACCAAGGGTGATGGAAGTGAGGGAATGGCAACCAGAAAATGCACCAGTTCCAATGGACGTTACGCTGTCAGGGATGACAACAGACGTGAGGGAACTGCAACCATAAAATGCCTGGTATCCGATGGAGGTCACGCTATCGGGGATGACAACAGAGGTGAGGGAACTGCAACCAGAAAATGCACTTCCTCCGATGGACGTTACACCGGAACTAAGTGAAACTGTTGTAATATTATCTTTATACATGTACCAACCAGGTCGTTTATTAGAAGAATAATCTGTCATATCACCGCTACCAGTGATTTCCAATACCCCGGTCTCCGTTGTCAGCGTCCATGTTAGGCCTGCTCCACAACTCCCGCTGTATGTCGCGGCCGTAGCGCCGCCCACAAAAAAAATCAGGATCAGGACAAGCACAAGCAAAGACAGGAATCTCTTTTTACAATTCATGATACCACACACATTTATAATGAATTTCTTTTGGGTGTTAACCTCGATTAATCTATTGTAAATGTTATCAGGATCTATGAGGCGATTCTATCAATATGCTGATTCGGCGGAGAGACTCAGTGAAGATTCACAGGCCTATCCAAAATCGATCGAAGACCACACCGTACTCTCACGGGAGCCGCTGGGGCGGCGACAGGATTTGCCCGAACGCTCCCGATGAGGGATGAACCGGCGTGTCGATAGCGGGCTGCCCTGAAAGGGCGGCCTTAGCCGAGCAAGTCAATAGACTTGCGAGAGATACGACGAGTTCAAGTGAGGAAAAGCAAATCCGATTCTGGAAGCCCGAAGGGCGGGATTCGCGCCGATTCGCGGTTGGTTTTATCTCATGTGTCCACACCCACCCCGTACACGAAATCGAAATATATCCCCACAAATTTCATAATTTTTCGAAAACGTATTACGTAAAAACCAACCTTCAAATATCCAAAAACCCTACAAAATAGTAACATAAGATCGTAAAGGAAAAACATGAAAGCCCGGCGTACGAATCCTGCGGGATGACGAGCTATTTGGGGCAGAATGCGCAAAAAACTAAGTCGTACTCATCTGTTCACGGGCGACATTGAATTTCCTTCTCGGTCTTCCTCACGACAAAAAAACATCGTGAAACACGGAAAATAAAAAAAAGCGGAGCCATCCGTATACGGGAAATTCTATTTAGAACAGGCACCCGTCCGGGAAAAATACATAAAAATTATTTAAACATGAAAAAATGTCATTAATAGACAACGCACAAACAGCGACGAGCGTAAACATGGGCATCGCTTGCCGAGCAAAACGACAACGACTAACTAAATCAGCCAGCGTAAAACTCTCCAGATACGAAAGAGAAGGAGCAGAAACAGCAGCAGAAGAACAAGGTCTGCTCATCTCCGACGTCTTCAGGATCGCCCTAGACCGCTACCTGGAAGAATACAAAAAAGCCAAACGACGCTGAACCCAAAGATCACCGGGTCCAAGACCCCCCACTTTTTTCATCCAGCTCCCCTATTCCAGCAGCACTACCTCAAAAAACACACAGAGCTCAAACCTTAAAAAACGTAATATAACATATTATAACATGTTATAACATAACATATTATAACATATTACGTGAAAACTCACCATTATATCATAAAACATCCAATAATTCTGTGAGGACAAAACCTCAGGAGAACCACCACAAAACACAACCAAAAACACAAAGAATGTCTGCCCGATTCTCACGTTAGAAGGAAAGAACAGGAACAGACACTCTTTTATTGGACCTTTAGGCTAATCAAAATTTCCTAAAACATTCAAAACAGATCAGACACAGCAACTGACCGGATCACATCGGTGGTCAGTGGTCAGTGGTCAGTGGTCAGTGGTCACCGGCAAAACAGAAAAAAAGAAGACCCAGCAAATTTCCAGCCGTACTCTCACCCAGAGAGATAGACTGCCGAAATACTCTTGTTGTACTTATTTCTTTCTAAAAGTATATATAGTTACTGTCAAGTCTGAAAAAATGAAAACAAAAAAAATAGGGAGCATCACCTATCCGTCAAAAGTCAGTGACCTATGACCACTGACCACTGACCACCACGGATAAAAGCACTCCCAGAACATCACAAAAATGAGACAACACATCTACCTCAACATAACAGACGAGGAGTTCAAGACCCTCGACCGTATAGCAAACGACCTCGAATTTGTCAGCCGCACCGACCTCTTCACCTCCTGCGCCCATCTCATCCTCTATGGAAAGACAGCCGCAGGCGAACCGTCGCCTGACCCCTTCACCGAGCAGGAGCTCACAAAACTCCATGACCACAGCCAAAACATCGACTGCATGCAGAAAACCTTCATGCAGATCGTGCATGAAACAGCATTCCCGATCATCGCCATGAAAGGCATCGCCTCGGCTGAACACGCATTCGGCGAGGACATCAAACATCTCCTCTATGAACGCTGCGGCATGGTCCCTGAAGACATCGAGATCCGCGACTGGTTCCGGCTCTTCAAAAACCTCCATCGGGCAGAGCTACTGGAGTACCGCACCAAACAGTTCACCGCCGCGATCCGGGAGGAGGCAGAATGACCCAGATGATCGGCGACGCACCCGGCGATTTTGCCGCCTGGCACAAACTCATCACCGGTGCCTGGATCTATAACGTCGTCACCGGCGAGGTCATCAGCATGAGCACCAACAAACCGCTGGTCTTTCTCTCTGATCGAAAGAATGCCTCGGTTAGGACCAATGTCCACGGACATATGTTCACCGTGAAGAAGGATCGGATCGCAAAAGTCGCGGTCTGGATCGGGAGATGCGAAGGGCACATCCTTATTGGAGGGAACACATGACCGAACATATGGCAGCTGATCTCTCGCCTGCCGCACTTGAGATCCTGCTCCTCGAGTGGTGGCCGCTGCCCACTGATGAATATGCGGCAGCATACCGGTATCAGGATCTTCTCCACTGTATGAAAGAGATTCAGAGCATGTTCGAGATGCGGCATAAGGAGCTGATCAGGATGATCCAGCAGGAGGATCTTGTTTCGGAGGAGTTCGTGATCGAGATCCCGATGGACACCGTCGTGAACGCGGATCTGCTCCGGGATGAGCTGCCGGATGTGTATGATGAGCTGGTGTTCATCAAGCCGTCGGACGCGAAGCGGTTCCTGGGTCTAAAGACCTTGTATGATCTTTCTGTGGAGAAGGCGGGGCGTGGTCGTGTCGGGGAGGTGGAGCGGGTGAATCTGCTGGATCTACGAAAGATGCTCCCGCTAAGGGAGGCGGAGAGGTATATGAAAGAGGTGCCGCACGAGAGCCTGACACGGGTGGCGAGACGGGAGGAGGAATGATATGGTATGAACGGGGTGAACCATCAGGTTCGCGCTCAGTGGATGCGGGTTGGACGCGAAGCGGACGACCTCAGCCGAGCAAACCGAAGGTTTGCGAGCAAGGTTCTTCCTTGCGACTGCAGACCAGGGATGAAGCGGGGGTTCACCCCCGATGAAGCAATGGTATGAATATCCGATCCTATCCGACAGGGAGCGATTTCTCGAACTGATGCGAAGCGGCATGACGGTCCGAGACATCGCTCTTCAGATTGGATGCCCTGAATCGGCGGTCAGAACTGCAGAGAGGAGACATAAGATGAGGAGGCCTGTTGTGATCATATCAGACGAGCTCCGGCGAAAGCTGGAACTCTAATTTTTTTTCTGGCGGGTTGGAGCGGACCGCTCCGTAGGAGTGGTCTTAGCAGAGCAAGCCAATAGGCTTGCGATCAAGCGAGCGAAGCTAAGGGGGCGACCTTAGCCGAGGCGGGGCAGGCTCAATGAGCACGCCCTCAGCTGAGCCAGCCGAAGGTTGGCGATCAAGGCTTTGCCTTGCGAGTCAGGAAGTGTATGGGATCGGTGTGGCTTTATTAAAAAAACCAACCGCGAATCGGCGCTAATCCCGCCCTTCGGGCTCCCAGAATCGGATTTGCTCTTCCTCACTTGAACTCGGCGGGCCTCTCGCAAGTCTATCGACTTGCTCGGCTGAGGTTGTCCGCTTCGCGTCCAACCCGCCATCGTCCCGCCGGTTCATCCCTCATCGGGAACGTTCGGGCAAATCCTGTCGCCGCCCCAGCGGCTCCCAATGATGATTTACGTCTCTTTATCTCATTTTGAGATTGTCAGATTTTTTTTCACATTTAAATTATTTAACGAATATTTCCTTCACAGGAGGCGCTGGGGCGCCGACAGGATTTGCCCGAACGCTCTCGCAAGTTTCCTTCGAAAACTTGCTCAGCTAAGGTCGGACGCTTTCAGCGTCCAACCCGCTCCCGATGAGAGATGAGCGAAAACACCATTTTTTCCTCCACAGGAGCCGCTGGGGCGGCGACAGGATTTGCCCGAACGTTCCCGATGAAGGGACGAGCAAGACAGCGTAGCTGGATTGCGAGAGTGAGGAAGAGCAAATCCGATTCTGGGAGCCCGAAGGGCGGGATTAGCGCCGATTCGCG
>DALTVX010000125.1 GCA_029987395.1 Methanocorpusculum sp.
GTGGCATTCGCCCACTCCTCGGTGAAGGAGATGTATCCTATGGGGGCGTCCACCCAGACATAACAGACGAGGTCGTCACATCCGGGGAACTTGACGCCCCAGTCCATCATTCGCGTGATACACCAGTCTTTAAGTTCGTTCTCGACCCAACCGAGCGCATAGTTTCTTGCGTTGAGGGTCCCGCCAAGTTTGGGCAAGTACTCTAAGAGGTAGTCCTGGAAGCTGCTGAGCTTGAAGTAGTAATGTTTCTGCTCGCGAAGTTCGGCTTTTGTTCCGCAGGTGGCGCATTCTGGTTCGAGGAGTTCTCCGGGTTCGAGGTGGCGGCCGCATCCTGAGTCGCATTCGTCGCCTCGTGCGTGTTTTCCGCAGTAAGGGCAGGTCCCTTCGACATATCGGTCGGGAAGGAACCGTTTGCATTTTACACAGTAGCTTTGCTGGATGGTCTTTTCGTAGACGTATCCGCGGTCGATGAGGGTCTGGAGGATGGAGGTGGTCCGGTGGTGATTTGTCGGATCATCGGTCATGCCGAATCGGTCGAACTCGATGCCCATGGATTTGAAGACGGCATCGAAGTGGGTATGGTACTGTTCGGATACGGCACGGGGGCTGGTTTTTTCGGCTTCTGCAGTTACGACGATGGGTGTTCCGTGGTTGTCGGATCCGCAGATGAAGACGATGTCGTCGCCGAGTCGCCGGAGGTAGCGCACATAAAAGTCGCCTGGGACGTACGTCCGAAGGTGCCCGAAGTGGCAAAACCCATTTGTATAGGGCAGGCCGCACGTAACGACTGTGGGCTTATTGGTCATGAATTACTATTTGGTGGGGATGGGTATTAAATCCTTGATTTGCGGGCTGGCCCTTTAGGGGCGGGTTGGATGCGAAGCGAGGGTCGTAGACCCGAGTCGGAGAGCAAGGCTTTGCCTTGCGAACAAGCGAAGCGAAGCAGACGATCTCAGTTGAGGCGGGGCGGGCTCGATGAGCACGGCCTCAGCCGAGCAAATCTCAGATTTGCGAGCAAGTTTTGAAGGAAACTTGCGAGTGAGGGTTGGAGGGGGCGGGCTGGATGCGAGCGAAGCGAAGCAGACAACCTCAGCTGAGCAAAAATCCCGTACACGAAACAGAAGTACAAAAAAAAGAAGAATAGATTTACATCACAGAATCTTTGACGTGATCGTCATAAAGACCGGACCACGAAGATCGAGTTTCTTTTTATTATCAGTGATATACCGCATAACGAACTCCTCGATCTTCAGGTTCACATCGCTAGGGTGTTTTGACATCTTCACCTGAACGCTTGTTCCCTCGCCAACTCGTGCCGCCTCTTCGATTCGTGAGACCGCCAGATTTGCCGCAGCAAAGAGGAAGGAGATACCGACCGGAACTCCTTCTGCTCTCACGTCAGCATACTTTTCGGTATCAGGCACGCCAAGAACTGCGCCATTTCGAACATAGATCTCGTTCAAAGCTGCAGGGCCGAGAAGGCTTGAGTTCTCCTCAGGCTCCTCCACAGATATCTCCACCTTGTGTCCAAACAGTTCTCCAGTCCAGGCAGAGAACGCACACGGGGATTTGTCCGTTGCATGTGCGGCCGCCATTTCCATAACTGCCCGTACTGCCCGCCGTCCTTCTATGGTCTGGGCCTCCTCCTTCAGTCCGATACCTTTCGTAAGTTCCGTATCCGTATACACGGGCGGATAGAGTTGAGCAAAGGAAAGTTTTCGTACATCCGCGGCCTCGGTGAGAACCATCGCAAGACGTTCAACGCCCATACCAAGATTCATCACCGGCACGCCGACCCCGTATTCTGCGAGAGCCGCCGGAGAGTAGATACCAAACGTTGCGACCTCGACCCAGCCGTGAACTGGATGTTTCCCATACACCTCGGTCTGTGTCTCGGGCATATAATATTTCGAACGTTTTTCATCAGGCTGGAACTTGAACTCGGTAAATCCGAATGCGGAAAGAAGTCCTTCGGCAACTGCCTTTCCCTCCTCGATCGTGACATCTTCCCCTGCTACGATACAGGAAGCCGAGTGATATGTCCGAAGATGGGTCGCGTCCTCCTCCTGTTCGCGGCGGAAACATCTGTCGATCGAGAACATGCGGATCGGCATCGGCTTTTTGTCCCACATCTGGGCAAGTGAAATAAACCAGCCGCTGGTCATATGGGAGCGAAGTGTTGTTCGGGATGATTCCGGGGCAAGCTCCTTGAACTCAGGGAAGACGGTGTCGAGAATGTGAACGACCACGCCGTCGTCCACGCCTAAAGCGACCGACATCTCATGAGTCAGATCATCCCCATCGAACTTGCCTTTCTTATAGGCATGCAGACACTTCATCAGCTTTTCTTCTGTACCTTCCGCAAGAGGTGCCTGAGTGATTTTTGAGATCTCGTCAAGACGTTCTTTGGATATGCCCACGTTTGGACGCGGCAGACCGCCGACATAATAGACGCGATCTAAAACTGCGGCGGCTTCCGGGCCGAACTGGCGGTAGACGTCCTGCTCATCGATGAACACTGGCACCATCGCTTCATCAAAGCCCATCGACATATAGGCTGCCCGAAGACGGGCTATCGTGTCAAAGATAGGGTGGGCTTTTGCTCGGCGATACGCATAACGCGGATAGATTTTTGTCGATCCCGGGGGGGTGATAACTGAAGGTCCGGCATGCCAGGCACCCTCGAAATCGGTTTTTCTGCGTTCCTTGAACTCCTCAATATCGAATTTCATGGTTTTCTCTTCAGACAAACAACGCGGCTTGGCGCGTTTTCATCCATGATTGTATAATTACAAAGTTGGGCAACACGTGCGGCGAAACTTCGAATGATCTCCATGTCGGGGACATGCATTTCTGTTAATCTCATTCGACTGTATCCCAAATACATGTATCCCTTTACTTCAACAAAGAGCGGCTGTGCTTTTTCGATCATCTTGGCAAAACCTTCCTCATCTGTGTCATTGAACCCCTTGACCACCGTGATCCGAATAGCAGTTCTGATGCCTTCCTCCTCCTCTTTTTTTCGAAGAAGGGAAAGGGATCTTTGGATATTTTCCCACATGATCGCCGGGTCACCGATCGGGCGACAGATCTTTTCATAGGAGGAAAGATCCACGGCATCGAGGGAGAGATACAACTGACTTGGGCGGATCCTTTCGATCATCGAAGGGATGGTGCCGTTTGAAACAACGAACACACTGTTCTTCGGGTCTTTCCTAAGAAGTTCGACCAGCTCAGGTAATTTTGAGTAGAGCGTTGGTTCTCCTGAAAGGGAGAGTGCATATTGGGTCGGGTGTTCGGTCGCCTCCTCCCATCTTGCTGGATCCGTGTACGGTTTGTCTCCAGAAAGCCCTTTTTTTTGCATTTTTGGAAGAGCGGCAACGATCTCTTCAGGGGAGAGTTCGATCTCAGACTCGATCTCGTGCTCCATGGACCTCCAGCAGAAAAGACATCGCTGATTGCAGCGAAGAGTCGGCGTCATCTGAACGCATTTCCAGGTATCGATGCCGTAAAACTGATTTTTATAACAGGAATCCCCCCCTCGAAGTGCACGTTTACACCACAGACATGGTTTGACGGCGGCAGATGCTCCTTTGGCTATGAAATTATATCCCTGTCGGTGAAGGGAGGTTGTCGGTGTTGTTGAGGGAGAGCGTTTTCTTGGCATGTCGATCAACGTCTTGAAACATATTCATCAAACAGATCGCGTGCCGCAAAGAGTTCCTCAACGCTTGGATCGGTCAGGATACAATTTTTCGCAGAAAGATCACCAAGAACCGCGCAGGAGAAACTTTCATCTTTGAATCCCTCAACAACGGCATAATCATACCCCATCCATGCATAAAAATCAAGAATAAGATAGACGTCTGTCCCTCGCAGAGTCAGTACGGTTTTTTCTGCATCGATCCCGGCCCCGCAGGTTGCACCCGCATCATAATGGACCGTCGTGTCTTTTCCCGGCGGTAGTTCCCAGATGTGGTGGCCCATATGTTTTATGGTACAAACCGTGCTCACCTTCGCCAGAAGAGGAACAAGCTTTGTAACGAGCGTAGTTTTTCCAGAATTCGAATGACCTATGATATTGATGACCCGCATATGTATCTATAATGTCTTACGTAAGATGGATTTATTACTTTGTACAAGAAACATAGGTTTACATTTAGATAGTGGAGATAGTTACATATGAAATTGATGATGAGTAGTGGTCGTACAGCAGAACAGGGGGCACAGTTGTACTATAAGGACGGGACAGAATATTCGATAGAAACGTCCTACTGTTTTTTACACCCTATGGACGCCATGAAGATCGGTGTCGAGGAGGGAGAACATGTTCTTATTACAAGCGAGACAGGTAAAACTGTTTTTTCCGTCCGGGAGTCGCCGGAAACACCCAAAGGTGTTGTTTTCCTTCCCTGCGGACCGTTTGCCAATTTTATTCTGCATTCAAAGACGCATTCGACCGGGGCCCCGGATTTTAAAGGGATGCCGGTCGAGGTAGAGCCGACCGATCTACCTTTGGTATCTGCATGGGATCTGATGGAGGAGTTGGGGGGACTCAGATATGAGGTCCCGCCAAACATCGTTCTCCCGGGGGTAGAACAAGGTGAGAAGATCGTCAAAAATGCCGCCTGTCCGCTTTGCGGGTGTCTTTGTGATGATATCGAACTTCATGTCAAGGACGGGGTCATCACCGAGGTGATCAACGGATGCGGGCTTTCTTCCGGAAAGTTCTGTTCGAACGGCAGGATGATCACCCCGATCGAACGAGATGGGGATTCCTGGCGCGAAACGGATTTTGATTCTGCTATCAAAAAAGCAGCAGAGATGTTTGCCCATGCAAAACGCCCGCTGTTTTACGGCTGGGCCGGGACGTCTACTGAGGCAATGCACGTAGGTCTTCAGATCGCCGAGGAGATAGGCGCCGTGATGGATAACTGCTCGTCAGAATGTCATGGTCCAACCATCATGGCGGTTCAAGAGGTGGGTCACCCCGGATGCACTCTCGGTCAGATCAAAAATCGTGCCGATGTTATCGTTTACTGGGGCTGCAATCCGATCGCGGCACATCCCCGTCACCTTTCCCGATACTCGACGTATGCGACCGGCGCTTTCCGTCCGGAAGGACGAAGTGACCGTACCTTGATCGTGATTGATATCCGGGAGACGGATACCGCAAAGCTCGCGGATATTTTTGTGCAGGTGAACCCGGGCGGTGACTTTGCGCTCTTTAATGCTCTTAGAGCGATCGTTCGCGGAGAACGCGATGTGATCCCCGACAATGTTGCCGGTGTTGAAAGAAACGTGATCTTCAAAATAGCAGACATTTTGCTTTCCGCAAAATTCGGCTCTTTCTTTACCGGGATCGGGCTCACACAGTCCCGGGGTAAATACAAAAACGTTCGGGCAGGGATCGAGCTGGTGGATGAACTCAACCGGCACACGAAGTACACGCTGACCCCACTCCGAGGTCACTGGAATGTGGATGGAACAAACCAGATGTTCTCTCTTGTTGCCGGGTATCCGTATGCCGTTGATTACTCAAGAGGGATCGTGCATTATAATCCTGGAGAGACGAGCGGGGTGGACATTCTCGCCAAAAAGGAGGCGGACGCGGTTTTAATTCTTGGGACCGATCTTGGGGCACACTTCCCAAGAGAGACGGTCGAGCACCTCGCACGTATCAATACCGTAGTGATCGATCCGTTCATCTCGCTTTCGACCGCGATCGCAAAACTGCATATTCCGGTTGCCGCGGTGGGCATCGATGCAGAAGGAACGGCATACCGGCTTGACGGCGTTCCGATTCACGTAAAAAAGGTTTTTACCACAGATATGCTCTCAGATGAAGAGGTCCTGAAAAAGATATTAACAGAGATCCGAAGGATGAAAGCTGAAGAATCAGCATAATCTCTCTTTTTTTATTTGATCTATATCGTCTGCCTCTGAGTAGAGTCAGAAAATGTGACCTCTACCGTTTTCCGGCAAAAGTGGGTCGACTCGTGTACTTAGGTAATTTCTCTTTAAGGATTCTCATAACATCATCTGCGGTGTCTACGCCAAACACGCAGTCGTCCGGGATATCCGGATATCGTGGTTTATCATCGATCTTATTGTCGGCCATAAGAGCACCCCAATCAGAGAAAATCCCCTTTGTTCTCACGACATCCGGCACCCGGTACGCCATGATAAGTCGGTGCATGACCCATGCATACGAAAGTTCAGAAAGGGTCCCTGACCCCCCTCCAATTGCAATTACCGCGTCCGTATTTGCCACGATGAAGTTTCGTGCATGATCGAGTCCGGTCGCGATCACGATATCAGTATACGAATTTGCCTGAGCAGGATCATTGCCCGGCAAAACCGCGATAACATCCCCTTCTTTATAGAGAGTGGAGGCATGTGCCCCGCGGGAAACGGCTTCCATCACGCCGCCAAGCCCGCCGGACAATACCCGATATCCGTTTGAAACAAGGGCATTTCCAAGAGAAAATGCAAACTGCTCTTTAGCGCACCCTGGTTTTAGGGCTGCGTCTCCGATAACAGAAATAACCGGTCTTCTCATAATGGTATACTATACGTCGTCTGGTGAGATGAAGATTTAGACCAGCACTTTTTTCTCATTTAGTTTAATTAATTAAATTAACTTATTTAACTAGTGTTTAATATCTTTCCAAACTAAGGATAAGAAGGAATTATTTATGAAAAATAACAATCTATGGTTAGGTATTTCTGTCATTCTCTGTGTTCTTCTCACAGTTGGGATCGCAGGATGTGTTAGTGAGCCCGTAGAGCAAACTGAGATCAACGTGTTCACCGCAGCATCGATGACCGGTGCAATGACCGAAATTGCTGATCAGTTTATGGCTAAGAACCCGGACATCAAAGTCAGTCTGAACTTTGCAGGAAGTTCTACATTAAAAACTCAGATCCTTGAAGGAGCTGATGCAGATATGTTTATATCAGCAAACGACAACAACTTCAATCCGCTCGTTGATGCCGGAATTATTACCGAGAAAAAAGTTCTCCTTAAAAACAAACTTGGCATTGCAGTTCCAATCAAAAATCCAGCAGGGATCACTGACCTTGGCAGTCTGGCAAAACCAGGAGTGAAACTCGCCATCGGTGACTCTGCAGTTCCATTCGGCCAGTATACGAGAACCATCATACAGAAGTACGAAAACGATTCCCATGCAGGATATGTTAGTGCTTTCATGGAAAACGTTATTACCGAAGTCGATGCGATCACAAAAATCAAATCCTATCTCACCCTCGGTGAAGCAGACTCTTCGATCGTCTACATGTCTGATATCTCAAAAAGCGACAGAAAGGACATAACTTTGATCGAGATCCCTGACAAATACAATGTAGTAGCCAGCTATCCATATGGAATTCTCAAAGCAACCACGAAACTTTCCGCTATCGAAAAGTTTGAAGATTATCTCACCAGCACTGCCGGCAGTACGATCCTTACAGATTACGGATTTGTACCGGTAAACTAAGACCATATTATGATCCACTCTGCCAGATCAAACACCTTGAGTCGCATTGCGACACAAATTCTGACAGGAGGGCTCATATTTATTTTTTTGGTATTTATTTCCGTACCACTTGTATCCCTTTTTACGAGAGTCAGCATAGGGGACTTATTTTATGCGATAACCAGTGAGGCGGCGATCAATGCTCTGACTTTAAGTGCCGTCACTGCAGTGATTTCAACTGTTGTCATCATTATTTTTGGAACACCGCTCGCCTACGTCAATGCAAGAATCCCCTATAGGGGTAGAAACATTGTTGATACCTTGACCGACCTTCCGATCGTTCTTCCCCCAACGGTTGCCGGTCTCGCGCTCCTGATGGCATTTGGGGCAAACGGACTTCTTGGCCAGTATTTTTCGATATTTGGGATCAGGATCGCATTTACGACCGCGGCAGTGGTGCTAGCCCAGATCTTTGTTGCCTCGCCGTTTTATCTGCGGCAGGCACGTTCCAGTTTTGAAGCGATCGACGTTGAATATGAATATGCATCCAGAACGCTTGGGGCAGGCCCCGTAAAAACATTATTCAAAGTCACCTTGCCCTTGGCCCTCGGCTCGCTTTTGTCAGGTATCATCATGACGTTTGCACGAGCTCTTGGTGAATTTGGTGCCACGATGATGTTTGCCGGAAACCTCGCCGGAAAAACCCAGACCATGCCGCTCGCGATCTACAGCGAACTGCAGCGTGATCTTTCGGTTTCGGTAGCTCTTGCTATTTTACTCGTGATATTTTCATTTGGTATCATACTCATCGTAAAATATCTGGGTGCACGGGAGAAGAAAAAATATGCTTGAAGCAACTTTTACCCGGCATCTTCGCGATTTTACGATGAAAGTAGAGGACCTGATCGTTCGACCGGGGGAGATACTTGCCCTTATCGGAGAGAACGGCTCTGGTAAATCGACCACCCTGAAGATCCTCTCCGGTCTTATGAAACCGGAATCGGGAAAAATAATTCTGAACGGTCAAGTTCTCTACGATGCAAAGACACACACGCATACCGACCCGGAAATGCGAAACATCAGTTACATGTTCCAGAATTATGCACTTTTCCCGCACATGACCGTGAAGGAAAACATCGCATATGGTCTTGTGATGAGAAAAAAATCGAAAGAGGAGATCAGGACACGGACCGATGAACTCATCGAACGGATGGGTCTTGACCAGGTCGCAGACCAACCGGTGACACGGTTATCCGGCGGCCAACGTCAGAGAGTGGCACTCGCACGCTCACTTGCTCCAAGACCTGCACTTTTACTCCTCGATGAACCGCTCGCAGCTCTTGATGTGAAGACCCAGGAAAATATGCGTCGTGAGCTCGCCTCTGTGATCCGGGCAGAAAATATTCCCTGTATTCTTGTGACCCACTCGATCATCGATGCCCTTTCCATTGCAGATAGAGTGTCGGTGATCCGGGGCGGAAAAATTATAGCAACAGGAACACCCGAGGAGATCATCCATGACCCTACATATGGATTTTCTGTATCGGAAAACCCAAATCTGTTCCGCGGCGAGATCCATAGCGGGAAATCAGGAAAGATCTGCGTGAAGATCGGCGGGATCTACATCCGGGCAGTGACCACATTATCTGGGATAGTGAATGTGGAGATCCGTCCTGAGGAACTGATCCTTTCACGGGAGAAATTGATATCATCCGCTATCAACTCTTTTCAAGGGACGATCACCGAGATACGTCAGAGCGGTCTTGAGATGCTGGTCTATGTGGATATCGGGATCTTGCTTGCTTCAGTGCTCACTCCTCAGTCGGTCGAGAGACTTTCACTGAAAAAGGGAGAACGTGTCGTTGTGACGTTCAAAGCAACAGCGGTCCATATATTTGCATAAAAAAAAAGAAAATGTGCTCAGATCCGATCAAACGACCCGACCCGAAGCGTGCCTTTCGCATTTCTGTTGGCAACATCTCCATGAAAAACCGTGAGATCATGACCGTTCTCAGTGATCATGCCTTTTTGCCGGAATGTCGGCAGGAAATCGATAACATGCCCATACACCGTAGCCTCTCCGGCAAACATATCTCCGCACGGCATCAGACAGTCGCCTTCGATCAGAAGTTTACCTCCTTTCATATTGCTCCCGGCATGCAGACCGGCATTTCCTTTGACATGGACCAACCCACCAAAAAGGCATTCTGCGCAGTAATCCCCAACACTGCCCTCTACAATTATTTCACCACCGCGGACACCTTTTCTTCCACCGCGATATCCGGAACCACAGTAGTCCCCGGCATTTCCATGACAGATGATCTTCCCATCAAGCATCTCGCGTCCAAGCCAGTCTCCGGCATTTCCATAGATCTCGATGGTGCCGCCATGCATGAAGTCTCCGCAGTGCATCCCGATATCACCTTCGATGATGATTTTTCCATCGGTCATGTACTCACCCACGCGTTTTACCTGATGAAAGTCTCCAACAAGAATGATTTCCGTCGCTGCGGGACCTGATGCCTCGCCGTCAACACGGATATCAAAAACATCCTTGAGTTTTTTCTCCTCGTTACCCACAAATACCGTGACATCTATTTTCTTTGAGAGGGTCGATGGGCATATTGACTCCGCCTCGATAGGAAGATATGGGTTGATATCCTCTTTTAGAGTGAGCGTGATCCGTCTCATAACTTCGTCTCCGTTTCGATCTTCATACTTTTCGTGAGATAATACGCCTCATCCACAGCATAATTTTCCATTCGTATAGAGTAATGCCGGTCAAAGGTCCGGATCAAATCAGGATCTTTGGACATATCATATGCCTCAGGTACTTTTGGGCTGCACCAGAAGGTGCGGTTCTGATTATCTGCCAAGATCTCATCATCTTTAGAGATCATCACGCCAAGTTTCATCGTGTATTTCGTCTGAGCAAACCCACGAATTATCTCGGCATACTGCTTGGCAGGGTCGATCTTGTCGGGTTTTATCGGGTAGATCGCTATATCTGCCTCGGCGCCCGGTCCAAGATGACCTTTTCCTTTGTCGATAAGGCCAAGGGCCCGTGCCTGACCTGCTCGCGTCATTACGGCGATCTCGTCAAAGGTCATCTCCCGATCAAGTGACGGAAGAACAACACGAGTACCGGTCTTTGGGTGGATCGTGGCAAACTCCTGATCACGATACTTCTTACTCATAAGAAGGCCGATGATCTCAGGATATTTGACAAATGGGGCACCGTTAGGATTATCCGTTGTCAGTAAACACTGCCAGGGGTTTTTCACCAGCAAAGCCAGTTCAAGACCGATCGCCCACATGATGCTGTTCACCAGATTCTTGCGCCGGTATATCACCGGGATAACCCCGGATCCGGTTTCCAGCTCAACGTCATGATTACTCCACTTGTCCTGATGAAGGCGATACAGGTTGAACTCCATCGGACCATCGGCCGTCATCGTCGTGGTCCGCCCAAACATCACCTGCCCCATGTCGATGGTGAGCTGAGGACGCAGGTTCACCATGTTTGCGACCGGCTCCGCCTTGGAACAGAAATCGCTCCATCCGGTCCCGCCATATGAATGGAACTGGACATGCGTGAGATAGGCGGTCTGACGTTTCTCATGCAGATCTGGAACAAGACCCATCGTTCCGATCGTGCAGGTGAAATTGCCCGGCTTTCCCAGATTATTACAGTGGAGATGCACGGAATGGGGAAGGCCAAGCATCTCGTTTGCTTCGATCACCCCTTTGATATATTCAGCAGGACTGAGATCGAAATCTGGGATGGGTTTACGAATGCATTCCACATTTTTCCCCCAGCTCCACATCTCAGCTCCAAGAGGATTGGTAAGTTTTACCCCGTATCCTTTTACGGCGTTGAGCCGCCAAGCTATGAGAGCGGCCGCCCGTTTGATATCTCCTGCGGCAACGGCACGCATGAGGCCCCAATCTCCGTCAAAAAGTGTGAGGATGAGACCATCCTGAAGAGGGGTATGTTTGAACTCCTCGTGAGTATGCCGTGCTTCTAGAGGAGCCATGGCACCTTCGGTGAGCGTGGTATACCCCATAAGAGCATACCGATAACTGTTCCCGTATGTTGTCGGGATACTATATCCGGAGACGGCCCGCATCCCTTTTCCTCTAGGGGCTCGTCCTGCTCGCATATCCTCCGGGCTCATGTACCTGCCGAAGTTCACCTTCGTTCCGCAGATATGCGTGTGGGAATCTATCCCTCCCGGAAGAGTGAGACAGCCTCCTGCGTCAATGACCTCGGCTCCTTTGGGCTCCTCGTCGGTGATCCGGCCATTTGATACAAAAATATCCCGGATCTCCCCTGATACTTTATTGATGGGATCGACCACATAGGCATTCTTGATGATATAATCCATTTATTCATCCTCCAGCTGCTGAGCTGACACGTTTCTTATCACATGGATCGCTTTGTTCGGGCAGGTCTCCATACAGACCTTGCATCCTTTGCAGAGTTCATTGTGCTTGACCGTGTTTTTTCCACGTTCTACACGCATGAGAACGTCATCTGAAATCGAGGTCCCGCCCGCTCCCATATCCGGATCGATCTCCCGATTTGCCGGGCATGCGGTCGTACAGTTTCCACAGCCCATGCATTTTTTGGTGTCGATCGTAACGGTATATTCATGTGCGAAGAAGAGTCCCTGCTCTTTTTTACGTGCAAGAAGATCCCCGCTCGTAAGAACATCTTCAGGGCATGCTTCCACACAGTACCCGCACCGAACACAATGGCCTTTCGTTATCTGAGGGTTCCAGACACCATCGGTCTGGATAACGTCGATCGCGCCCGGACAGGGGCAGATCATTTTACAGGTAAGGCAGTGCGTGCATTCATTTCCGGTCAACTCGGGAAAGTCCCGGAAGTAGGGCGGTTTTGTAAGGGGCGGTGTTTTTACGGTGAAAAACGCCTTTACCCAGGAAGGGCGGAAGAACTCTCGAAGGTAGGTGAACACCGTCATATTACCGCTCCGCACAGGCAATACATGGATCAGCACTAATGAACGTGGATGTTACATCAGCCGCCGATGCAAGATTTTTCATCATTGCATGGGTCGCCACCTCGATATTCGGGATAGACGGGGTCTGGATCGAAACAAAGACCACCTGACCGGCAGAGTCTATCTCGATATCATAGGTGAGAGCACCTCGTGGTGCTTCGACGGAATGTTTGGCTCTTCCTGCCTTCATCTCTGCGCCATTACGGATCTTTCCGGGCTCAAGGGCCGCGATACCGTTTCTGATCAGATTCAGCGACTGGAAAAGTTCCTCGAATCGAAGCATGATCCTGGCATAGTTATCACTCTCTGTTCGGGTGATCATATGCCAACCCATCTCAATATAGACAGGATCGTCTTTTCTGGCATCGCGTAAAAGACCGCTGGCACGAGCAGTTGGACCAACCACTCCCGAAGCCAGAGCATCTTCCATGGAAAGAACGCCGATGCCCCTGGAACGAAGACCGATCATCGATCCGGTCTCAAACATCTTAACAAATCGTTTCAGTTCTTTCTCTATGTGGTAGGTTGCTTCAAGAACCTTAACAGCGTTTTCTTCTGAAAGATCCTCTCTGACCCCACCGGGAACAACATATGCCGCCATGATCCGTGTCCCGGTCATAAGTTCAAGCGAGTCCATCGCGGTCTCACGAAGATTGAGCAGATACATGCCAAGCGTTTCATGCTCGATGGTATAACAATACGAGTAGTTAGCAAGAAGATGACTCTGGATACGATCCATTTCGTTCAGGATCAAACGAAGGAGATTCGCCCTTCTTGGAACGGAAATATCGCTGATCTTTTCCAAAGCTTCAACGATCGCCGTATTGTGGACAACTGAACAGATACCGCAGACGCGTTCTGCAAGGAAGATAGTCTCCTGCCAAGGACGGCCGACCATGATCTTTTCAATGCCTTTTTTAACATATCCAAGCTCCACCTCGGTGGAAATGACCCGCTCACCCTGGGTCTCACATTTGATCCTACAGGGTTCTTTGAAGCAGGGATGGATCGGCCCGACCGGGAGGGATACATCAACGACCTTTTTCATTTGAGTTCACCACCTTTTTTTTCTTTTTCATGGATCTCATAATCTTTGAAGAGGATATCTGCAGCCCCAAGAATAGCAGAAATAATTTCCGACGGACGTGGCGGGCATCCCGGAACGGCCGCCGTGACAGGAATATATTTGTTGACAGGAGGGTCAATGAGTTTTCCCGGCCGGTTGAAAACACAACCAGAAATTGGACAGTTTCCGATCGTTACCACCGCTTTTGGTTCGGGGACCCGATCCCAAAGATCCGGGAGTTTATCGATCCACTGAGAGGACATGCCCCCGGTCACCAAAATCACATCAGCTTCCCTCGGGTTGTTGTGAACATAGATCCCATACTGCTCAATATCATATCTTGGAGCGAGACATGCGAGGATCTCGATATCGCACCCATTACACGATCCAGTATTCACATAACACACATGGATCGAACGCTGCCGCACGGCATTTTTGAGGTTCTGTAAAAGACTCATGATATTTCCTCCAGAATCATTTTGATGATATCAGGTATCACGGCATCCTTCTGCATGGCAAGACCACGATAATGTTTCGCACGTTCGTTTGAAAGAAGGCTGGTAGCCGAAGTCAGATGCGGCAGGGAAAGGACATTTCCGATCTCATCGGAGCTCGCGAGGATCTCGGCCGCTTCATAGCGAACACCGAAGTTTTCAAGTGTCATGATATCACACCTACCGATCAATATCTTTCGCATACGCTGCCTGGATATGCCAAGACGTTTTGCAAGAGAGACCGTTGCTTCATTCTGATGAACGCCGCTCAGGGATGTAAGTTTCATGGGAGTTAGATCCCTTTCATAGACGAGTTTCATAAGATACCTCCAAAGCAGAGAAGACCATAGCCAACAAAACCAAAGATCATCATCCAGACAAGGATCATCTCGACCTGATGTTTGGTATGATCATTTTTCCAGATGAATATCGTTGCAAGAACGCCAATGAGAACTGCACCCAGTAATGCTCCGGGAAGGATCTCCGGGTGGAAAAATACTTCTAGCAGCATCAAAATGACATAGAATGCCGAACCGATCACGACAGATAACGGAATGTAATTCATAATATCATCACCAGCCAAAGGATCACAGCGTAGACACACACAACGATCGTCCAGATCGATTGGATAAGAACGGTGTTATATGGCGTGAGCATGGGGGTCGTTGCGCAGATGAATGAGATGGAGATTATCACAAGGATCATGACAATGAGGAAAAGCCACCAAGGCATCATTCCCAAAAACACTACGATGAAGACGGATATCAGCACAACGGTTTTCAACGAGAGAGCAATGTTCAAGAGAGCTCTCCATCCGCCAAAATGTTCTGTCCAGTAGCCAGAGACAAGTTCTTTTGCCTCGATCACGGAGAATGGACCGTAATGTGCCTTCGAGAGAATAATGAGATAAAGCGAGATTGCTGCAGGAAGAGCTATGATGAGCAGCGGAACATGTGCAGATTCCCATGCAGAAATTCCTGAAAGAGAAAGTGTGCCTGTAAAGAGATAAACAACCGAAACGGTAACAAGAAGTGGAAGTTCTGCTGCCGCCGACATAACAGACCTTATTGCGCCAAATTTAGTATACGGAGATCCTGAGGACAGACCCGTTCCATGCTCCACGATCTTATGCAGCATGTAAAATGCAAAGATCAGAAGCAGACTTCCGCCGATCCAGAGCACATATAATGCAGCGGTCCAGATCCCGATCGCGATCAAAACGATCCCGACATACATGACCTGACTCGCCGTCTTTGGGATCCATGTCTGTTTGAACGCAAACTTTAGGGTATGTAATATCTCCTGCCAAATAGGAGGACCTGGACGGTTCTGAATCCTGGCGATGACCTTTCGGTGGATCCCGTGCAGGAGAAGGCCAAAGAAGACCGCAAAGATCAGAATAAAAATAAATTCTATCATCTCTAGTACCCCACGAACGGAATGTCTCCGTCTTTTGAACCTGCACTGGAGGCAAGTACCACACATACTAAAAATCCGGGAACTGAAATTATAAGAAGAAGGATCCAGTATGGATTTCCATCGACAAGCACGGCTGAGATGATACCAACACATGCAAAGAGAACTGCAAGTAAGATGTATGTTATTTTTTTCATAATCACACCGTCATGAGGATCTCCACGACCCGCAAAAAGAGCAGGAGAGAACTTACGTGGA
>DALTVX010000126.1 GCA_029987395.1 Methanocorpusculum sp.
GTTCCCGGACCCGACCATCAGCACAAGAGAAGAAGCCCCGCCAAACGTATTCGTAATGGCAAGGGCATCCTGCCCTACTTTTGTGCGTTCGTCCGAGAAAAGATCAAAATAAATGTAATCATTGTTGCTGATAGCGAGCACAGAAGGGATCGCGATCAAAGCAAAGATAAGAAGAGCAGGACAGCTTATTTTAACAAGGATCTTTCCAAGTTTTTTCAGATCGGGAACGAACGAACGGTGCCTGGTTTTTTCTACGAGCCTGCTGCATGCCAACGTAAGAGCAGGCAGAAGGGTGAAGACACAGATGAGGCTGATGATGATACCCTTTGTCAGGACAAGCCCAAGATCCGGACCTATTTTGATCCTCATCAGAATAAGGGCCGCAAAACCGATCATGGTGGCGATTCCACATGCAGTGACCGAGGTAAATGATTTAATGAGGGCCTTTTTCATAGCATCATGAACAGAGAGCCCATCTTTTCGGATCTCAGAATATCGATACAGGACGAAGATCCCATAATCCAGAGCTATACCAAGCTGAAGGATGGCGGCCACCCCTTGCGTGATGAAAGATACTTCCCCAAAAATGATGTTGGTCCCCATGTTGATGACGATCGCAACTCCAATGGTGAACATCAGGAGGAATGGTTCAAGCCATGAATCGGTGGTCAGGAACAGAATCGCGAGGATAAAAGGTATAGCAATGAAGAGGATCTTTGTTACATCACTTGCAAGTGTCCCTTTCGAAAAGGTGGAGGAGACGGAGAGTCCCGACATGGCGGCATCTTCACCGGCGATCTCGGCAAGTTCGTTGACAGCAGAAGAGGCTTTTTCGTCGTTGAGGGTTATGCTAAAAAGAGCGGTGCTATTTTTATAATACGCTTCGACCGTTTCTGTGTGGAGGGTCTCAAATGGTACGTTGAGAGAGACGGCGTCATCGAGCCAGGTCACTTCTTCAACACCATCAACAGCAGAAAATAATTTTTTCAGTTCCAGAGCTTCTGGTATCGTAACATCCGGTACCATGATACGTGCATTGGGCACTCCTTTTGTGAACTCCTCATGCATGACGTCAAGCGCCATGGTCGAGGGGGCTTCTTTTGGAAGATAATCAATAATATTGTAGTTGACGGAGACCTGCGGTATGAGAATAAGGCAGAGAACGGCGATCAACAGGGTTATGATGAGAATCTGTTTTCTTTTTTGCAGGATGTGTCCGGAAATATCTATCATAAATATAGGAACCGGCCATCCGGTTGTCTGAATATATCCCCTTGATTTTGAGATAAACATCTTGAATTTTAAACAAAATACGACAGGTGTCTAGTTATCTAGTATTTTAATCTTTCATCTTAGGAGAAGAATATATGGCAACCTAACCATACAAGTGTACATACACATGTCGAATGATACAGCTCTTCAGAGTAATATGACCAAAAAAATGCTGGCTGCATCTTTGAAAAAACTGATGAGCGAAAAACCTCTCCACGCGATCACGATAAAAGAGATAGTCGCAAAATGCGGAATCCACCGACAGACATTTTATTATCATTTCGAGGATGTCCGAGACCTTGTTCAATGGATGTATGAGGAGGAGGCGTTTGATCTTCTTATGGAAAGCGAAGAGATTTTTTGCTGGCAGGATAAAATTTTGCAGTTGTTTGGCTACATTTCAGAAAATCGTGCGATGTGCGTGTGCACCCTCAACTCAGTGAGCCGCAAGAGCCTGAAGGATTTTTTTAAGGCCGATCTAGAACGGGTGGTCAGGGATGTCATTATGACCTATGGACGCGATCTCCCAAGTTCTGAGGGATATGTGGAATATCTGACCCATTTTTACACAGCATCTTTTGCCGGACTTGTAGAGAGCTGGATCTTGGGGGAGCTCGATCTAACTCCTGAGATGATCATTGCGTATATGGAGAAGACGGCGGCGGATCAACTAAACGGGGCACTTATGAGATATAGAGAAAAAGACGAGACGGGAGATCCATCCATGAAGGCAGATGGACCGAGTGTCTGAGGGGGGGTGAGAAAATGTGGGAATCCTGTGGTGGATCCACATAAAGTGCATTGGTTTTAATTTCTAACGAAAGCCTGCGGCTTTCTTAGCTAAGGTCACTCCTTTGGATGAACCCAAAGCTCGCTTTAGCTAGCTTTTCTAACGAAAGCCTGCGGCTTTCTTAGCTAAGGTCACTCCAAAGGAGTGACCCGCTTTAGAAATTAAATGTCTTTTGCACGATCTTGATCGCACAGAAGTCGCCGCACATCGTGCACGCGTCGGAGTCAGCCGGCATGCGGGAATTTCTGATGGCGCGTGCCCGCTCAGGATTGATGGAGACGGCATACTGGCGTTCCCAGTCAAGATCGCGACGTGCATGTCCCATCTCAAGATCTGCCTCTCGGGTCTTTGGGAGTTTCACCATATCGCCAACATGGGCGGCAATACGCGAACTCATGACACCCTCATAGACCTCTTCAGGGGTCGGAAGAGCAAGATGCTCGGCAGGGGTAACATAACAGATGAAATCAGCGCCGGCCGCAGAAGAGACCGAAGCACCGATTGCAGCTACGCGGTCGTCATATCCCGGAGCGATATCCGTTACAAGCGGGCCGAGCATATAGAACGGTTTGTTGTTTGTGACGCGTTTTTCGAGCTGAACATTCGTCTTGATCTCGTCGAGCGGAACGTGACCCGGACCTTCTATGATACACTGAACGCCTGCGGCATGTGCCTGATCGGCGAGTTCCGCATTTATCAGCAGTTCCTGTATGGCCGCACGATCCGTCGCGTCGTGACATGCTCCTGCCCGCATGCCGTTTCCAAAGGAGAGCGTCACTTCATGCTCTTTTAAGATCTCAACAAGGTAATCGAACCGTCTGTACAGAGGATTCTCCATCTCATTGTGCAGCATCCATGCCGTCATGAATGCCCCCCCACGGGAAACAAGACCTCCATGTCTGCCCTGATTTTTCAGTCTCTTGACGGTCTCATAGTTGATACCGGTGTGGATCGCCATAAAGTTCGTACCGAGTTTTGCCTGCTGCTCGGTGATCTTGAACAGATCATCCTCATCCATAAAGACGACCCCGCCTTTATTTCTGGCAGCTTCGATGAACGCCTGATACAGGGGGACAGAACCAACTGAGAGATTAGACTGCTCACAGACCCTGCGTCGGATGTCGAGAAAATCCCCACCGGTCGAAAGTTCCATAAGTGTATCTGCTCCGGCGAGTTCAGCCTGACGTGCCTTTTCCAACTCCACTTCCACATCCACGATGTCGGATGAGGTCCCGATCGAAGCATTCACTTTGGTGCGGAGCCCTGAGCCGATACCGCAAAGTTTGACTTTCCGGTAGGGGGTCATGGGGATAACGATATGGCCGCCGGCGATCCCTCGACGGATGAAATCTTCTGTGACCCCTTCATATTTTGCAACGGTCTTCATCTCTTCAGTGACGAGGCCTTTTTTTGCATCTTCAACGATTGTCATATCAATAGGTCAGGATGAAGAAGGTTATAAACTATATTATTTGCTATAAATAAAAACAAATTTATTTGTTGAATTAACAAGTAAAACACTATTATATCCTGTTTTATGCATAACAATTTACGTTGATAGCAAGTAAATTTGGGTTTAAAGAATGGTCTGGTTGCGGGGTGTGAAAGAAATATTGAGTAATTACTTGAGAAACGTTCGAAAGGTTAAGCACGTCCGCTAAGAAAAAACGATCATGGCGAGAAGAGAGATGCTGCAAAATCTGCAAAATAAAAAAAGAAGATGGTATATATTTTCAGCAAAGTCTATTTTTCAAGACCGCTGGTGATTTTTCTTTCCATGAGATACGGCAGAGCAATACCGAGAAGAATGATGATGACCCCTACCCAGCGAAGCGCTGCGACCGGTTCAAGGATGATCACTGCTGCGGCAAGTACTTCCACAGGGAGCTCGGCCGAGTTCAGGATAGTTGCCATACCAGTACTGATTTTTGGAGTGCCCACAGCAAGGAAAAAGATCGGGATCGCAATTCCAAAGAGACCAAGCGGGATACTGTAAGCTAATGCATGGGTATTCGTTATTCCTTCGATGACCGCTGCACCTCCATAGACCGTGCCAACAAACAGCAGAACAAAGAGCATACCGACCGTGGCGATATAGAAACTGCGATTCATCGGTGCGAGTTCGGGGCTGACCCTTCCACTTAGGAAAACGAACAGTGCATAGAAGAATGCTGCAAGAAGACCGAGCACGATACCGATAGGGTTCATTTCATTAAGTGAAAGACCTGACCCGATGATGCCTCCCGCAAGAATAGTACCAACAATGATGACTAAACAGGCGATGACCTTGTTTCTCGACGGAAGTTTTCTTCTGGCGACCGACTCGATGACGACCCCGATCCAGGAATACTGGAAGAGTAAAACCACGGCAAGAGAGATTGGAAGAAACCCAAGAGAGTGAAAATAACAGACCGTTACCAAAGCCATCACAACACCGGTTATGATGAGGCGGAGTGCCCGTTTCCAAAGAGGGACGCTACTTTTTTCATGTTTTGGCTGCTTTCTCTGGTAGACGAGCCAGATGAGAACAACAAGTGCGAGAAGGATGATCCACCCATAAAAGAACTTACCGACAAGAATGACGGGTATGCCAAAACCGTTTATGACGGCGAGCGTTACAATAGTTGAGAGAATTGCATACGAACAGGATGCGAGCAGCACCAGAAGTGAGCAAAAGGCAACTGAGCTTGATAACTTTTTAAGATCCACAGAAAACTCCTGTCATTAAAATACGCTGAAGAATCTATAATAGATTATGTATATATTGTAATAACTAAGAATTATTTGTGTAATTAACAAGAATATCTGTGCAATATTGTTTTAGTGGTGAACAACAAGTATTGTGTATATGGATGAGGACACGATTGGGCTGTTGACACAAGGAAATATGAATATTATGAACCCTATTTCTGAAAAAAAGCTGATCATGGCCGGAAAATATGCTGGCCTTCAACCTGGAATGTCTGTTTTGGATATAGGATGTGGGAACGGAACACTCCTAAGTCTCTGGCAAAAGGAGTTTAGTATCTCTGGAACGGGCATTGAGCTACAGAGCAAATCCGCAGCACGCGCAAAAGATCTTCTCCACGGTAGCGGTATCTCGGTGATCGAAGGAGACGCCGCGAAGTACGTCCCGGACAGACCGTATGATGTGGTCTGTGCTCTTGGAACATCGTTTATCTTTGGAGGAGCGGAACGGACCCTCGAACATCTTGCCGGATTTGTAAAGGAGGGGGGAAGTCTGGTGATCGGGGATCGGTTCTGGAAGAAAAGCGCTGTACCGCCGGAATTTTCGAGAGAATGGACCGAGGTCACAACGGCCTTCGAGCTAATATCAACGGCACGGGATCTGGGATTCACGCTTGCAGGTATGCTCTGCTCCTCACCTGATGAGTGGGACGAGTATGAATCTGCAGTCTGGCAAAATGCGATCACGAAAGAGATGTACGATTATCTCGAACAGATCCAGGATGAGTATCTTTTCTATGGAAGAGAATGCATGGGGTGGGGATGCTTCGTGTTTCGAAGCTAAAGGATCCTTTTTTTCATCATAACAAATATTAACACAGCCGACACGCCAAGTGATCCTACGACGATCGAAATAAAGGCAAATGGATATTCAGTCATTGGTATGGCAACATTCATCCCAAAAAAACCAGCAACCACCATAGGAATGGCCATTATGGCTGCAAAACTGGTGAAGAGTTTCATGATCCAGTTAACATTGTTGTTAATGATCGAGGCAAATGCACCCATCGTACTGGTGATGGTTTCGGCATAGGTCTGTGCCATCTCCATAGCCTGAGAGTTTTCAATGATAGCATCATCGAGAACATCCCGGTCTTTTTCTGTGAGAGTGCCTGTCACATTCTGGGATTTAGAAAGTTTTTCGAGAACGCCCGCATTCCCTTTAAGTGAGTTGGTGATATAGACAAGAGACTTTGAGAGCGTGAGCATATGGAACAACTCCTCATTTTTGGTGGATTTTTTTAGGGTCTTTTCAATTTCGCTGGTTCGTTTGTCGATCATACGAAGATTCTGTACAAAGACCCCAGCATTTTTGTACAGAAAAAGCAGAATAAATCCGGCATGATTATTTGTGGAAAAATTTTTCATTTTTCCAGCCGAGAACATATCAAGGAGGGGATTTTTACGCAGAGAAACACTTATGATCACCTCAGGCAGGAGAATAAAACCAGCCGGGATCGTTGTATATGACTCGATATCATCCTCGCTCACCACATAGGGTGTATCGATGAGGATGAGAGAAAAGTCCTGATCATGCTCCACCCGCGGACGTTCCTCCTCGTCCAGAAGAACGGTCAATTCGGATTTTTCGATCGAGAGACGGTCACAAACAAAAGATAACTCCTCCTCTGTTGGCATGATCAGACGTATCCAGCATCCTTTGGTGATGCCCTCCTGTGGGATCGGGAGCCCGGTCTCGTTTAATGAGGAGTATATCTCGATCATGGTGTATCAGTGATTCATACGGAACAAAAACATAAGAAGGTTACTCTAGAAAAGTAGATGGGCTCGTGAAGGACCAAATCACAAGGGTACTGTCAGAAGCCGCATCCGGGGGTTTACAATTACTACATACAACCCGGAAGTATATATACCCCAAACCGCGCGGTCCGATAGTGCCTCGAGGGTCAGCGAAAATGCCGCTCTCTCTCAGAGAGATGGTCTCCCATTTTTTTCTATTTTCCTAGTATTTATGCGATTTTCCCCTGACACAATCAGTTTGAAAACATCCGCTGAAGATACTCGAACGCACCGACAACTTCGGTGTACTCTCTTCTCTTTCTCGGGTTGATGTCCGGATGATACTTGTCGCGAAGATTGCGGAATGCAAGAGATGCTGCGGAGAAATTTGCATCCATAGGCAGTCCAAGGATGGCAAATGCCCGTTCTTTTGTCATTTCTTCGATCATAATATTCAATCTATTGATTCAGATTGTATAAATAACATGGGAACAAAACACATAAGTTGTAATAGATAGATTTTCATTATCCCGGTGTGGGGAGGGAAATCTAAAAATGGAGTGTATTTTGTGGTAGACTGGAATTTAATTGGAATTCTTGCCGCTTTTATCATTTACTTCGGTGTAATGATCTATATCGGCTTCTATTTTATGAAGAAAA
>DALTVX010000127.1 GCA_029987395.1 Methanocorpusculum sp.
AGAAAAACCGGCACGCCGGTTTTTCCGTCAGCATTTTTCCAGACGGCGTGCGATTCCTGCGTAGGCGATGAGCCGGAGCAGAGCACGACGGCGCAAGAAAAATGCGATTCGCGTTAATTCGCGGAGATTCGCGTTTCTTTTTTATGTGTTCACACCCAACCCATAAACTTTTCAAATTGGATCTGAGCCCACACTCGCAAGTCTATCGACTTCCAAGATTAGCGCCGATTCAAGCGAGCAAGCGAGGGTCATAGACCCGAGTCGGAGAGCAAATTTCTGATTTGCGGTTCGCGGTTGGCTTTTCTCATACATCCACACCCAACAAGACACGAAACCGAGGCACACCCCAAAATAAAAAAACACCCCCTCCCCCTCAAAAAAAACATAACCCCCATGCCCCTCTCGGCACGTGGATCGACCATCACACCTCCCCCCACCTATCCTAATACCCCTCCCACCCATACTCGCACGTTACAGAAACGCCCCCATGGGAAACAAAACAAAACCCGGGCAGGTCGTTCGAGAAATTGGAGATTATGGGAAGCTTTCACGCAAAGACGTGGAGGCATTACTTTTGGATAAATTACCTGATTGTTATACAGAAGAACAGAAGAAAAAGAAGGTAGAGCATCTCTTGACTGAGTTAAAACGGGTTGGGAAAATTGTGTGCAACGGGAGAGGGAAAAACTCCTATTGGCATCTACCATAATTGTAACTGATAATTTGGGTTAATAATGGGATGATATTGGGTTGGACAAATATGAAATTCTTAACTTAAATAAGATAATATTTGAGATATTTAAGGAAATATATGTAATTTAACCCAAAAAATAAATTTAATAGATGATTTTCAATTGGGTTATTACTGGGTGAATACTGGATTGTCTTATTATTGCTTTTTGATTGAGGAGATATCAGAAAATTTGCCAAAACTCCCATATCTCTTGGAAACTAAAGATAGCTTAATGAGTTTTGGTAAAATAGAAAACCATCTGAGAAAAACCATAAAAAGAAGTGGACCCGCGGGAATTCGAATCCCGGATCTCCGCCATGTCAAGGCGACGTCATAGCCAGCTAGACCACGAGTCCAATAATATCGCACCTTGTGTGCCTTACTAGATTGGCATCCGATGCATATATATTTTTTTAACTTACCCCGAAAAAAAGGGGAAAGTCCCCGTTCAGAGTCTGACAAACTTTGCTGAAATGATACCGTCGCTAGAAGCGACCTCCTTCATCACTTCAGGAGAAACAACATCATCGACCGCCAAAATCATCAAAGACTCAGAACCGACATTCCTGCCGCCGACCTGCATACTCGAAATATTCACATTATGCTTGCCAAGGATCATACCGATCGGGCCAACAACGCCCGGACGGTTCATGTGATCAGCAAGAATAACATATCCACTTGGAACGATATCCGTCGCATAATCCCCGATAGAAATGATGCGGGGTCCTGCTCGCGTAACGATACCGGAGATCGACTCACTGCCCTTTCCTGTCTTAAAGGTCAGCGTCACAAGAGACTTGTAATCCCCTGCCTGGCTCGACGTCTTCTCAAAGATCGTGATCCCGCGACCCTGGGCAATGATCTCGGCATTAACGATATTCGCCGGCTCATGAAGCACCTGCTCAAGCATCCCTTTGATACCAAGCCGGGTAACATACTTCAGATTCTGCTTAAGCTCAGCGATCTCGCCAAGGTAGGCAAACTCCACCTCCGTGATAGCTCCTTCAGCGATCTGGGCCGCAAGGCTCCCCATCTTCTCTGCAAGAAGTGCGTATGGATCGATCTTAGCTCTCGCTTCAGGCGATACCAAAGGTGCGTTCACCGCGCTCTTTGCCGAGCCTCCTTTGAACACATCTATACACTGATTAGCAACGGATATTGCCACATTCTTCTGAGCTTCGACCGTGCTTGCCCCAAGGTGAGGGGTCACGATCACCTGATCGAGTTTCAAAAGTGGAGACTCCGTCGGTGGTTCCGTCTCGAACACATCAAGAGCTGCCCCGGCAACTTTGCCAGACACGATCGCATCATACAACGCGACCTCATCGATGATACCCCCGCGGGCACAGTTGATCAGCCGAACGCCGGTCTTCATCGTAGCGATCGAATCCTTGTTCACGAGATGCGTCGTTGACGGGATAAGGGGCGTGTGAACGGTGATAACGTCGGCCTTCGTAAAGAGTTCAGCAACGCTCATCATCTCAACACCCATCGCTGCCCCGACCTCTGCCGGAATGAATGGATCATACGCAATGACCGTCATCTGAAGAGCCTGAGCGCGCTTTGCGACCTCACGACCGATACGGCCGAAACCGACGACGCCGAGGACCTTGCCATTCATCTCATTGCCCATGAACTTTGAGCGTTTCCACTCGCCCTTCTTCAACGAAGCGCTTGCCTGAGGAATGTTTCGGGCCATCGACATCATCATAGCAATCGTGTGTTCGGTTGCCGCTAGCGTATTTCCTTCCGGCGCATTTGAAACGATAATACCTTTTTTCGTCGCTGATTCACAATCGATATTGTCAACGCCCACTCCTGCACGGCCGATATACTTCATCTTCTCGGCCGCTTCAATGACTCGGCAGGTGACCTGGGTCCCTGAACGCACGATCAATGCATCGTATTCACCAATGATTTTAACGAGTTCGTCCTCAGAGAGATCAGCTTTCTCATGGACCTCGCAAAATCCCTTTAATATAGCAATACCCTCTGCTGCAAGAGGATCAGATACCAGTACTTTGAAGCTCACGGATAATCGTGTACATATTTGGTATTATCTCGTA
>DALTVX010000128.1 GCA_029987395.1 Methanocorpusculum sp.
CGGCCTTGGCCCTTCGTTTTTAAAAAAAAAAGTTTGTGTTCTTACATCATCCCTGAATTGAGCATCCAGACGGTAGCGGCCAATACGGTCGCAAAGGATACCCACAGAAGATACGGGATAAGTAAAAAGGCCGCTGCACGTTTGATTCTATAGAAGAGAGCAATCGTCACACAGATCATCGCTAAGAGGAAGCCCATCTCAATGACTGAGCCAAGGAGCATGTGCCAGCCGAAGAACATGTACGACCATAATACGTTGAGTGCAAGCTGGATCATAAATGCGCCGATCGCGATCTTGACCTCTTTTTTCTCCCAGCCTTGAGCAAAGATATAGCCGGCCGCTATACCCATCAGGATATAGAGCGTAGTCCACACTGGGCCGAAAAGATAGTTCGGGGGGTTCCAGGAGGGTTTGATAAGTTCAACCATGTACCAGGATTCAGGACCGGTAACGGTAACGAGCATGCCTAGAAATGCGGCAAACATACAGATAGCAACAAACCCTAGCATGTAGAGCAGGATTCGCGGCTGAAATTTCGTGTTCATAATAGATACTTCTCATCACAAAGTATTTAATATTAATTTTAGATGCAAGTTTTCACATAAAAAAGAAAAAAGATATGGGAGGAGATGAGAATAGGGATCTCAGAGTTTGCATATTTTACATTCCTGACTGCCGCACGGCATATTATCGATCTTCCACTTCAATGCCCAGTATTTTATATCCCGGATCACATCGATCAGCTCGATCCCGCCCTCGGTAAGCGTATATTCGGATCTGATCGGGACCACCGATGCATCGATTTTTTTCGAGATGATCTTCTCTGCTTCCAGCTCCTGCAAACGCATAGAGAGCACCTTTGCGGTTATATCCGGGAGACACTCCTTGAGTTCTGAGAATCTTCGCGTGTAATTATCCCCTTTATACAGCTCCAAAATAATCAATAACGTCCATTTTTTCGCCAGATAGCGGACGGTCAGGTTTACGGTACAGTTCTCATCCATAGTATTCTTTTGGAAACCCTCACATATATAACTTCGTATGAATAATATATTGAATATTAAAAAGATACCAAGGTGAAAAAAACATGTACTGTCAACAATGCCAGGAATCAAAAATACCCGCCTGCACAATAGCCGGGGTATGTGGAAAGACCGGCGAGATCGCAGCATATCAGGATGCTGTGCTTTTCTCACTTTCGGGACTTGCCTATCGTCTAGAACCAACCAACAAAAGCGTTGAAAACTGCGCTCTTGAAGCCTTATTCGCAACTCTGACCAATACCGGATTTGACAAGGCCAGGTTTGTAGAATATCTTGCGTGCATAACCTCCCACAAAGATGCACTCCCAAAGGTCCCGGGAGAGCCAAAAGAGTGCTCATGGACCCCGAAAACTGAAGAGGAGGTCGTGAACTCCAAGATCATCGGTCTTGACAGCATCGAAGATGTCAACGCCAGATCTCTGTATTCTCTGCTGCTCTTTGGACTCAAAGGAATCGCGGCGTACTATACCCATGCGATCCCTCTTGGAAAAACCGATGACACCATTCTGCCGTTTGTCACCAAAGCACTTGCATCCAGATTTAAGGATCTGACCATCCAGGAAAGGATCGCACTTGTTCTGGAATGCGGAAAGGTCGGCGTAACGGTCCTTGCACTGCTGGATGCAGCAAACCAGACGTTTGGTATCCCCGAGATCACCAGCGTTTCAAGCAAGGTCGGAACGAAACCGGGTATTCTCGTGACCGGTCATGACTTGAAAGATCTGGAGATGCTGCTGAAAGCGACGGAAAATTCCGGTATCGATATCTACACTCATGGTGAGATGCTGCCGGCTCATGCCTATCCGGCTCTGAAAAAGTATCCTCACCTGAAAGGTAACTACGGTACTTCCTGGGCAAACCAGAGGAAGGAGCTCCCAAGATTCAACGGACCGATCCTGTTTACGACCAATTGTATCGTCCCGCCTTTATCCTCCTATCAGAAGCATGTGTTCACGACAGGAGCAGTAGGATTCCCAGGCTGCCCGCATATCCTTGAGGAGTCGGACGGAAGCAAGGACTTCAGCGCACTTATCGAGCTTGCAAAGACCTGCAAGGCACCAGAGGATCTGAACACGCCCGCACTTCTTACCGGATGTGCCCACGATGCGGTATTGGCTCTTGCGCCAAAGGTGCTTGACCTCATTTCTGCAGGGAAGATCAAAAGATTTGTCGTGATGGCAGGATGCGACGGACGCGATAAGAGCCGTGAATACTATACGGAGTTTGCCAAAGCTCTTCCAAAAGACACGATCATCCTCACCGCAGGATGTGCGAAGTATCGGTACAATTCCCTGGATCTTGGGGATATCGAGGGTATCCCGCGTGTTCTCGATGCCGGACAGTGTAATGATTCATACAGTCTTGTGGTTATCGCGCTGGCATTGGCGGATGCATGCAAGTGCGGCGTGAACGATCTGCCGATCTCCTATAACATCGCCTGGTATGAGCAGAAGGCAGTTCTTGTGCTGCTCGCACTGCTGCACTTGGGGATCAAAGATATCATGCTCGGCCCAACACTCCCGACCTTTGTCTCCCCGGATGTACTGGATGTTCTGGTGAAGACATTCGGTCTGCAGCCAAGTTCAACGGTGGAAGCAGATCTTGTTAAGCTGAAGTGTGTATAATCACGCACACACTTTTTTTTAGGTTTTTGCCCGGACGTTTTAGGTGACATTATTTAGGTGTGTACTTCGATCTCGTGTATCGGAGGGGGGTTGACACAAAAAAAGTCAACCGCGAATCGGCGCGAATCTCGCCCTTCGGGCTCCCAGAATCGGATTTGCTTTTCCTCACTTTCGCAATCCAGCTACGCTGTCTTGCTCATCCCTCATCGGGAACGTTCGGGCAAATCCTGTCGGCGCCCCAGCGCCTC
>DALTVX010000016.1 GCA_029987395.1 Methanocorpusculum sp.
AATAGAGTAGACGCCTAAAAAAATAGTGATTGATGAGAGAGTTTCTTTCCGCTCTAGGTCACTACCTAGGTAGTGAGTGTTTGGGGGGATATCTTTTTTTCCAGGCGCCTAGCTGTTTCTTTATATACTCGGATGAATTTTTGAGAAAATACGGCAGGAATGGGCTTAGTTTTTTTTAGAGGGGGAAATTTAGTTGTCAAATTGAATGAAAATCCTGTTGAAAAAGTGGAAAGTGGAGTCGAAATGGTGGTATTCGAGTGGAGAATGTCTAAAAGTGAGGGGGGAAATGGGATCGCAAGGCTTTGCTTTGCTTGGTTGATTTCGTCAACTTTGTTCCTTATACATCATCACACGAAATTCACGAAAATAAAAACGAAAACACGAAAATAAAAAAATCAGTTGGACGGGATACATTTTGTACCCTCCCCCGTCCCCCAACACAAAAAATCACAAAAATCAACGAAATGCACAAAAAGGGGGACAGGGGCGGATGATTTTAGGCGGCAAATCCTCACTTGAATCGTTGCAAGTCGGTTTTTTTATCGTGAGAATGTGGGTATTCTTATTTTGGATGTAAGGTGATTTTTTCTACGGGATCAGTGTAGATAGAAAAAAGAACAATCGCAAATTCCATTGATAAATATACTATTTTCAAATAAATCATGAAAAGGAGATAAAAATATGTTTGTGTGTCCAGTTAGGGCACGACGTTTGCTGGCAAAGCGCTCTGCAAGGGGTGCATATTTCAATCCACGTGCCCGCTTGGGGCACGACCTATGGGTCCTGCAATGTGGGGTTCCTCGGTATTTCAATCCACGTGCCCGCTTGGGGCACGACTATGGTATCGAGTTTAATTACATCTCGATGGAAATTTCAATCCACGTGCCCGCTTGGGGCACGACTTTAATGCCCGTAGAACCGTCATCTATCAGCATTTCAATCCACGTGCCCGCTTGGGGCATGACATGACCGATTCATCATCAGCAGATAAAATATATTTTCATCCGCATAACGTACCAACAATCACCCGATCTAAAAAAAATAGGGTAATATTTTTTTAGAGCTTCTCGACTAAACTCACTGATTTGGGAACACAGTCTTTAGCAACAGTTATTTCGTAATCTTCGAAACTGCGTGCAGGTTTTGTCATATCCTTTCTCTTCACTGAAATCAAATCAAAAAGAAGGTGGGACGGGGCACAACCGAGAGCTGAATCATGTTTGAACACGAATAATTTTCTCGTAGCCATCTTGCCACGTGCTGCAGAATGATCATGCTCGAATAAATTGATCAATGCCTCCCAGAGTAAAGCTAGATCTTTTTCATCAAAACCAGTCACCTTCTGTGCAAGATTTGCAGAAATATATCCCTCGACCCGATATAGTGCATATGGAACGATGTGTTTTCTTCCCATCTCATGTTCCTTCTTCTCTGCATCTTCTTTACTTGTCACGGCAACCCGAGTGATCGTGATCTCCTGAGGCACGATAGGGTCGATACTGCGTGAGAAATTGATCTGGACCGGACCTCTGACCTGACCACAATTTACCTTTGTCGTCATTACAGCCCCAAATGTCCGGATATCATAAAAGTTTTGACACATAAACCCGGTAAGTTTCTTTGCATCAGCCTCATCCTTTGGAAGCTTCTTCTCTTCGATTTTTAGATCATATTTTTTGTAGGCAAGTTCATGCTGCGCATTTAAAACGGCTCCGTCTCGGACATATATCTGAAAACCCGGTTCTTCATCTTTTACCGTAGCAACATAATCACGGATCTTTCTCTTGATACAGACATCAGTCACGATACCGTAACTCGTTTCAGGATCGATCCTAGGCATATTTCCTGCATCAGGATCACCATTCGGATTACCGTTTTCAACATCGAACAACATTACAAATTCATACCTATTTTCAATTGCCATGATCTAAGCCTCCATTTTTATTTTGTCTTCCTTCTTTGTGTAGATAAATTCACGCTGGTGATAATATCCCAGAACAAATTTTCCCTGATCATCCAGATTCAAAGCTGCCGGGAACTCTGTTACATTGGAGAGGATCGTCTCCATCTGTTTGTCGTAGTATTTTCCATCGATTTTTGCAATATGATGCTGGGCTAGATTCAGTAATGTTGGAAACACCATTTTTGGGTTTGCCGATGCCGATGCGAAATACCGTGATCGGATAGTCGCCGTGCCATTTGCTTTTTGCTGTAATGCCTCCATCACAGCGAACAGCCTTCCAAGGGAATAGGCTGTATCTGTAGAATTTTGATTTAAACTCACTGTTAACTCCTCCATTTTTTCAGTCATGTTCTGCTTCTGATAATACCGTTTGAGATATGCCTTCAGATATCCAGCACGAATATAATCGACCCCATAATCATCTCCTGTTTCTGCCCTGATCCTCATCAAAACCGCAGAATATACCGAAGTTGGATACATGTCCCCGGAAATGATTGCTCTGAATAAGGCAGTTTCATAGGATGAGGGAATATTCTCCCACCATTTTTTACTGGATTTCACCGTGATGCTTCTAAGAAGATCCCCTATAGAAACAAGTCTCGATTTCAGTTTTGCGGATTTGACTATTTCCATATTCTCAGCATGTTCACCCGTTTTCAGAATGAAATTTTCAAGAGTGTCCTCATACCAGAATCTGATTGAGGCACGGGCAGAATTAGGGGCAAGTCCGAGAATATAGGTCTTCACTTTATAATCAGGGTCGTTGATTTTCTTACCTGATCGAACATTTTTTAGAATGTCCAGAATTTGCAGTTCAGTTAAACCGTTTGAAGTATCAGCTTCCGTTGGAACTTCTCCACCAAGAAGAGCTGAGATAAGAGACGAGGCTTTACTACCCTCTTTACTATCAGTCCAAAATACTACTGTCGTATCTCCGATCCGGATCCTGTTTTCATTCTTCGAAAGGAGATAATTAAGTGCGGTCGTATACGCAAACATCGCTTTTTCGGAAACAGGAGCATTATTACTCTGAGTTTTTCCATATGACGTTACAGAAGGAAAATTGAATCCGACGATAACACAGCCCGTCGGATTTGCATCCGCCACTCCTTTCAGCTGCGTGTGGGTTTTTGCGATAGGCTGATCTGTGAGTCCGGTGACGAGGCACTGTCCTCTCTCTTCTGACGGTTCGGATGCATTACAAAACCTCTCCCACACTTTACGTGCCGCAGGTCGGTCATGGATGTACCCTTTCTCATCAGCTAGACGAAACACGATCGAGCCGCTCTGATACACTAAATGGTCGGGTGGCAAATCAATAGGTGAATCATCCATCCGATTTTTGAGATAGGTCAATATTGCTTTGAGTCCGACATCATCATCGTTCCCGATGATCAGTTGATAAAAATCATAGGCACTACGCAAACGTTCGGGCGTAGGAACAAAGTTTTTCTCTTTTTTATCATACTCAGCGCCAAGAAGGTACTTTGTATTGTCACAAAGAAAATACGGTGGAGGATTCTTACCGCATCGACCTGCCTGTTCAGGCACTATTAATGGAACTCGTTGTTTATTCTCGACCAATGTGATTATGCCATTGAAATCCCCATTACGGGACAACTCGATCGCATATGAACACGGGACACTTGAATAATTCGGCAGGGCCATACCTGACTCTGGATCCTGAACTAGATTTTCATATAACTCACACAAAGCCGTAAGGATCATACGTTCACCTCTTTGTGAAACGATTCAGGTATCGTGATGACTCCTTGGTGCATTTGTGCACGGAAAAATTTCGGCGTCATGTCATCGCTGAAATTTATATCATAGAGCATCCACCCGAGATCACGATCTTCGTTAATGGGGATCTTTGTAAGCGGCTCTTCCACCAGCTCAAATGAAACCGGAAACTCTCTGCAACCGAAGTAAGGTTGGTGATGACACTGACCTTTTCGTGCCCTTCTGAGAAAGATATTGTAATGTTTCTCTTCTGTGTCATCTTTGCCTGCTTTTTTTATCAGTTCAAAGTGAGCTTTGATCACATACTCAACATTTTTGAGCATCAGGGTGGCCCGTTGTTGTCGATCTTTTTGTGTGTCCTGATAGAATGGTTCTGCACATCCTTTTTCAGAGACAGTTTTCATCAAAGACGAAGGATTTTTCATGATAGAAGAAACTTCGTTTCGTCTGATGTTGGAAAAAGCAATCGGCTGCATGACCTGGATCTCATCGATCACCCAGCGGATAGCAGGTTTCCAATGGATCGCCTCCAGGATCCCCCGTGCTGCTGATGGGGTCATTACATCATAACTTACCCGTTCGACCTTCATTTCAGGCCGGGTAAAACAGGCATAATCCCCCCATACTCGTAAAGTAATTCCGTAAATAGTATCACCTCCTTAAAAATATAGAATAAATAACATTTATTCACTTAAAGATGATACTGACCGCAGGTATTTAGTTATATCTCGAGTCAAAGGACATAATCAAACATATCCGGTTTACCCGAAATATGTATTCCGATGTCATTTTCGTAGAATTCATCTTGTTTTTCCAAAACAACAAAACTTTCGCCCAATAATGACACTGCGCCCTTGGAAGAAAGATAATCAAGATCGGTTTTTCTCACGTTCACACAATAAGGAGAGATTTTTCTGATAAAACTGCGTGTCATCTCAGGTGAATAATTTTTGATAAGCCTTTTTGCTTCAGCGTCGAACGGGATGATCACCGCACACCCGCTTTCCGATATGAGTTTGAACTTATCGGATATATCGGCAAAGGGAAATGATGTTTCTGATGTTTCAAACCCTTGACCACAAAGTTCCAGAATGCCTTTGTCGTCGAGCTTATCGTATCGGATGTCAAAAAGCTTCGAGAAGTATTTATCGATCGCATCTAAAGAAAGATAATCATCTGTCTGAATAGTGTGAGCGATCTCTGCCGTTTGTTTCACATATCCAAAACCTGCGTATTTCTGTTCGGGATCATAGATGTAGACCGTTCCACACGGGAGTTTTCCCTCACGATTGCATCTTCCTGCTGCCTGAACAATGGAATCCAAACCAGCCAAAGACCGATACACCACAGGGAAATCAAGATCGACCCCTGCCTCGATAAGCTGAGTTGAAATGACACGGCAGGGTTGTTTGTTTTTCAGTTTGCTGCGTATCGTTTCGATGACCTGTTTTCTATGCTTTGGGCACATGTTGGTGCTTAAATGCAGACTGCCGTCAAATTCTTTTACCCGGGAATAAAGTTCTTGAGCGTGTTTTTTCGTATTGACGATACAAAGAACCTGTTCTTCAGATATGAGGAGGGAGGCGATCTCGTCAATAGTTTTGTATCCAAGATTTTGCGCCTTCGCCCGCTTCATTTTTTCTGCAAGTTCTTTGTAATTTGGGACGATGTCTTTAACTATGGAATATTTCGGCAGGATATTATTCCCGACAAAGTCAGGCTGGGTAGCGGTACAGAGTACGACCGTGCAGTGATAATTTTTCACAAGTTCGGCTAGGGCATACATGCATGGGATCAGGAATTCGTTTGGAAGAGCCTGGACTTCATCCAAGATTATGACGCTGTTTGCTATGTTGTGAACTTTTCTGGATCTGGAGGAGTGAGAGGTGAAGAGTGATTCGAAAAACTGAACATTTGTGGTCATGATCAGCGGAGCACACCAGTTTGCAGCGGCGAGTGAGAGATTTAGGTTTTCTCCATCTGGCGAATCAGGTTCAACTTTTGTACCGGTCGGTAGGACGAAGTTCGAGTGATGTTCGACGACATTGTTCCTTCCAAATATGTCGGCATAGACTTTTGCATTTTGTTCGATAATGGAGGTGAAGGGGATGGTATAGATTATTCGTGTCTGATGATTTTTTAACGCGTGTTTCAAAGCGAAAGATAGGGAGGATAGGGTTTTTCCTCCCCCTGTTGGAACATTGAGGGTGAAGATCCCGGGTTCAATTTCAGCAGCTTTGTTGCAGGAGGTGAGGATATTGTTTCTGATTTTTTGAAGCTCAGAATCTCCGGTGAATTTAGCCATATGTTGATCAAGGGCTGCATTCATTTCTTCCAGCGAAGGATAGGATCCTTCGGTTACGTATCCATCCCATTGTGCAGCATCAGTTCTGTCTGCATCGATCAGGCAGGAGTAGAGAAAGTGTGTATAGAGGAAAATGGAGAAAGCGAATTCTTTTTTGTCAAATTTGGAGCGATCCTGCGGGATGAATGTCTGTTTGGTAAAAAAGTCAGCAAGGTTTGGAAATTCAAAAGGCATTTCGTTTTTCCATGCGGCAAACAGTTCCGGATCAGAGTTTTGAAGACGCTGGTATAAACCGGGTGCATTTGCGTGTCCACGATTCGGGAGGCCACCGTGATGTCCTGCGATTATGTAGGAAAGAAGATAATACGCAAGTGCGGATTCTGGTTTATTTTCTCCCTGCTGTTCTAAAGCATGGAGATGTGCAGTTTTTGCTCCGGCAGTTGAGTGATCCGTTTGAATGTTTTCTCCTTTGATCCGTTTTTGGAAGTCGTCGGAGTATTTTCCTATATCATGGAACCGACCACAAATTTCACCCATTTCCTGCGTAGTAAAGGTCTTTGCATACATTCCTGCAAGGTCGGATACATTTGTCAGATGATCAGTAATGGTTTGATATCTAGTGTGGTCGTCATTACAACGTGCATAGTATTCAGTCATGATATTATTTTTGATATTTTTACTTGACGCTGCATGAACAAGTAATTTTGCTCCTGTATTCTGATTTCGAGATACTTTGAAGTGTTCTCACTCAGCATTACCAACTAATGAACCCTGACGACTATCTCATGGTGAGCGGGATCCAGCATTTTGCTTTTTGTAAACGTCAATGGGCCCTTATCCATATTGAGCAGCTTTGGGCCGAGAATTCACTTACCTTCTCGGGAAAACTCATGCACGACAATGCTGACGATCCGTTTTTTGTGGAGTCAAGAGGCGATATTCTCACCTCACGCAGTATTCCGCTCGTATCTCACAACCTGAAAATCTATGGAATTGCGGATGTTGTCGAGTTTTACCGGTCGTCATCCGGAGTACCTATTGCAAATAGAGACGGATTATGGACCGTTGTCCCCATAGAATACAAAAGAGGAAAGAAAAAAACGGATGACTGTGACGAAGTCCAGCTCTGCTGTCAGGCGATGTGCCTCGAAGAGATGTATGGGACAATGATCCCTTCCGGTTATCTGTATTACGGAAAAACTCGTCATAGAATGGAGGTGATCTTTGATGAAGGATTACGGGAACGTGTCGGCTCTCTTATCCGAGAAATGTATGCCCTGTATGAAAGCGGGATCACGCCCGCAGCAGAACTGAAAAAACAGTGTGAGAGTTGTTCGATTCGGGATCTCTGCGTTCCAATCATATCTTCACGAAAAAAATCAGTTGACCAGTATCTTGATTCGGTGATCAAGGAGTATACTCATGAGAAAGCTGCGTAATGTTCTGTATGTAACAAACCCGCTATCCTATCTTTCGAAAGACGGGGAAAGTATCGTTGTCTCTGTTGAGAATCATGAACTTGTAAGAGTTCCGATCCATAATCTGGAGGGGGTCGTTTGTTTTGGGTTTATGGGAGCAAGTCCCGGGATGATGGCATTATGTACGGAAAATGATGTGGGGCTTTGTTTTGTATCGCCCTATGGAAAGTTTATGGCACGGGTCGGAGGGAAGGTTTCGGGAAATGTGCTGCTCAGGAAACGTCAGTATGCTGTCTCAGATGATGAGACTGCATCAGGAAAGATCGCTTCATACTGCATTCTTGGAAAACTGATGAACTGCCGGACGGTCCTGCAGAGATTTTCCCGTGATTATTCCGATATGGTGTCAGGCGAGTTTGAGCAGAATTTCAAACGTTTGTCCGAGGGTATTGTACAAATAAAAGCAGGAACGTGTGGTTCACTGAATGAGCTGAGAGGATTTGAGGGGATCATGTCGAAGTATTATTTTGATTGTTTCGATGATCTGATCCTGTCAACAGAGCCTGAGTTTTCTTTTGAAACTCGGTCAAGGCGTCCGCCGCTGAACAGAGTGAATGCGTTGCTTTCATTTTCCTATATGCTTATTGCCGCTGATTGTGCATCGGCTCTGGAGTCTGTCGGTCTGGATCCGCAGGTCGGTTTTCTGCACCGGGTCCGTCCGGGAAGGCCGAGTCTGGCTCTTGATCTGATGGAGGAGTTTCGGCCGTATCTGGGGGATCGTTTTGTGTTAAGCCTGATCAATAATCGAGTGGTGACGGCAGGAGATTTTGTGGTGAAGGAGAATGGAGCGGTGCTGCTAACTGATGACGCACGAAAAACTGTTTTACAGGCTTGGCAGAAAAGGAAGAAGGAGGAGGTCATGCACGGGTATCTGGAGGAGAGGATGCCGATCGGTCTTTTGCCGTATGCACAGGCAATGCTTCTTGCTAGGTTCCTTCGCGGGGATATCGATGGATATCCGCCGTTTGTGGTGAGGTGAAAAGAATGTTTGTTTTGGTCACATATGATGTGAATACACAGACGCCGGAGGGAATACGCCGGCTTCGTCAGGTCGCAAAGGTTTGTAAAAATTTTGGTGTCCGTGTGCAGAACTCGGTGTTTGAGTGTGTGGTGGATTCGGTTCAGCTGATGGATCTGAAGTATAAGATAGGAGAAATTATTAATGCTGAAACGGATAGTGTTAGATATTATAATCTGGGTAAGCAGGGAAGAGATCATGTTGAACATGTCGGAGCCAAGCCGGCTTTGAATGTGGATGATGCACTGATATTTTAATCATTTTTTCGCGAAGGGGTTGTACCCATGGTTTTCTCGGGAGGTTCGCGATGTTTGAGAATTTTTGTTTGTTTTTGATTTTAAGATATATTTTGATTGTTTCCAGTAGAAATGACCGTATTACTCATGGAATCATTGATCGGGGTGGATGGGAGAAAGTTATATGCGTGTAGTTATAGTATATTAGAGTTAGAGTCGTGCCCCAAGCGGGCACGTGGATTGAAAT
>DALTVX010000129.1 GCA_029987395.1 Methanocorpusculum sp.
TCGCCACAATACCAACGTCAGGACCAACAATCACTCCGGCCTTACCCGGATGATTCGCGTCGAGTCCTCCACTTAAACAGCTCTACTATATCGGCGTCTTCGCCTTATATAGTCTTCGAACACAAGCCTCGAAGACTCGGCACATCATAGATGCTCGAGTCTTCAAGGCCTATTCGAAAGCCTTGAGAGGTAACAATATTACCCCTAATCACTTATTAATCCACCGAAGCAGATGGGGAACACACAGGGAAAAACCCTAGATGTTCACAATCTGTCAAGTTGACCTGTGAGGTAATAATGTTAGAATGGATGACATATAAAGACGCCGGAATATAATCATAAACCCAAAGCAGACACTATAACCGAGATAAGCATTGCTACAAATCCCAGCAAGCAAAGAATGATCAGGATATCCAGAAGAATTATCCAAAAACTACGCTGTTTTTTCACCCTTCTCTGTATAACCATTTGATATCACCACCCATAAATCGCTAAAAAACTCATCTTGTTCAAGATCGACCCAACCACTCTGCACAAGAAACAGACATGGAAGGTAGACAAAATAGAGCGGCCAGTGAAGTGTTGCCGATAACTCATACAGCGAAACCCCAGGATCCCGCGCATCGGGATGTGACAGGACGACCGCATAGATCTGCTCTGCCATCTGCTCATAATCCTCGTCATGCGCAATCCCCACGATCTCTTCTACATCAGGCTCCGCAAACAACTCATCCTCAGAATCGATATATCTCCGTCTTCTCTGCCGCCTGCGCTCAGCCTTTTCCGCAAGCTTCAGTTGTTTGATCAACTCGTAGAGAGTTACAGGCCGCTTCCGCGCATCTTTTCGCTTAAGTCTGCGGGTGATCTCCCGCTCCAAAAGTTCGATAGGGCCAAGCGCCCGCTCAAGAACAACATCACCCTCCGAAAACGGATCCGCCCCCTCGTCAAATATACCCTCGTCGGACTCTTCTTCGAACTCCAGCCCATTCAATAGTTCAGACTTCATGCGAAGCAGAACCGACGCATAAAATATCGTACGGCCGGAAACTCGCAAGTCGAGCTCGCGCCTGTGTTCAAGCTCGTTCAAAAATCGTTCGGTGACCTCAACGATATCGATATTCCACGGATCAATCTCTCCGCGCTTCGCCAGTTGATAGAGGATCTCAACAGGTTCTTCTAGTTTTTCTTCAGGAAGATCCTCAGTCATTCGCCTTCACACCAGTCACCAGCGTACTCATATCACTCATGCGCAGAGTCACGCCCACCATCCGGTCAGCTGCCTGAATCATCGGCTTCCTGTGAGACACGATAACGAACTGACTTTTTTCGCAGATATCACGGACCATGTGCGATAATTTCTCCACATTCACCCCATCCAGATTAGAATCAACCTCATCAAGTGCATAGAAGGGAGCCGGCATATACTGTTGGATAGCAAAAATAAACGAAAGGGTCGTCAGTGATTTTTCCCCTCCCGACATTAAGTTCAACCGGGTCACCTCTTTGCCCCGCGGCGAGACCTCAAAAGTCATTCCGCCTTGGAACGGATCCTCAATATCATCTAAAACAAGTTGACCCTTGCCTTCGTTCAACCGGAAATAGACATCCTGGAAATGCATATTGATTGCAGAATATGCATCCATAAATGCGTCAAGCTTCATCTGTTTGAAACTATCGATCTTATCAAGAAGCGCCTGACGTTCCCGTGAAAGAGTTTCCTTCTTTTCGGTACGCTCAACCGAACGCTTCTGGACCTCATCATACTGTTCGATCGCACGCATATTCACATTCCCGAGCTTTCGAATAGCACGCTCGGTCGTTGCAACACGGTCAAGGATGTCATTCATAGAAAGATCACACACGACCTCCTCCTCGATCGAGCCTTTGATCTCAGATATTTCCAAAGCAAGAGAGGCTGACTTTTCATCGAATGCGGATATCTGGACATTACAGCGCTCCTCATCACCCTGCAAAGTTGCGATCCGCAACTGAGCTTCATCGGCGGCATGCTGGGCTTTGTTGCGCTCCTCGGTAAGATGCTCGATCTCGCCGGTAAAAGCCTTCATCTCATTCTCGAACGCAGATATCACTAACTTTGCAGCGTCGATCGAAGCATAACA
>DALTVX010000130.1 GCA_029987395.1 Methanocorpusculum sp.
CCGTTTTTAAAGTCTGGCGGTCGTCTCATTCTGATGTTGAAGACCCGGAGCGTGGATATCAGAAAATCCGCTGATGAGGTGTTTGCTGATACGTGTGCTGAACTAACCCAAGGCGGATATGTGGTGGAAAAAAGCGTGTGGTTGGATCCTTATCACAAAGATCATGCGGCTATTCTTTGCAGAAAGGCGTGAACGGTTCCACCGAACCTCTCCAAAATACAATTATCACTCTTTTCTTGGCAGAGGGCAGTTCCCGTAATCCTGTTTCTTAATCTTTCTTAAGGATAGTCCGAAAAAGATCGAGACGATGCTCACGGTAATAATTGGGGCGATCCAGATCGGCAGATCTAGGCCAAATCCCTCCGAGCACATGATGATACCCAGACTGAAAATAGAGTACATAGCTCCATTTTTGAGATAGGCATATTTTCGAATGCTGTCAACGTTTCGAATCGTTAGCTCACGAACCACTAATGCTCCGATCCCGTTTCCAATGAGGATCAGAGGTACAGACATGGTGAATGCGAACGCTCCAACGACTCCATCTATGGAGAATGTAGCATCGATCACCTCGAGAAGCATCAATTTACTGATATCAGATTTATGCCCCGCCTCATGTACATCGACCGTCCCCTTCTCAAGCTCGAGGGATTTTGCATCCGCAAAAAGGCGGAATCCCTGCATGATGAAAAAGATCACAGATCCTGCGACCGCTGCAACACCAAGGAAAGGATCGATTTGTACCGCAAAGTAAACCAGTGCGAGAAGAATTATTGCTGCGGCAGCATAAAACCACGGGCCGGTCCTAGAGAAGGCGAGTTCACCAGGAACAATACAGTTCTTCTGTTCTGCCATAAACCAGTGAAGAAAGAGAAAAATCATAAACACCCCTCCAGCAAGAAGGAGAAAAGGGGCGCTCTGTTCAATCGCGAGAGCCGCGACTTCATCACCGGAAAATGTTGCGGTGAGCGCTCCGATCGGACCTAGAGAGGGGGCCGATGCCCAGATAATGGCCCAAGGCAGAAGGCCACGCACACCAAAAACTGCAATGATAAGACCCCAGGTCAGGAACCAGCGTCGGGCCCACGCCTTCATCGTTGATAAGATATCCGCGTTGATGATGGCATTATCTATACTAGCGACGGTCTCGAAAGCAACAAGACCGATGATAACCACTAAAGCGTAGAGAAAATCCATCGAAGCTAAACTGTATTTGCTTCGCCGAAATATAAACTTGTGCTGTTTTCGGCCCAGATAATTAATAGGATTTGAAGCCAATGTATGGTAATCTTTCAATGGACATATTCTCACGTTCTGTTTCATCATCCCGTGGATTTATTGAAGATACGGTCACGGTTTTACTTTTGGCCGCATCAAAGAATTCAGCGGTGGATATCATCGGGAGGGCCTTATCTGCTTATACGGTTTTTGATCTTCAGTACATTGGCGGGTATCTTAAGTGTGAGACGGATCGTCTCCCAGATCCTTATCGGTGTGCATACAGACCATTCTGTATGGACCTGTTTGATCAGTATCATGCGTTTATGCAGGAGTACAGGTCGGGCACTGTCTGTCCAGGTCCACTTCCAGACGTCGCTCTCTGGAAAAAATACTGGGTCGATGTCCCCGAGTACTGTTATGTGGATTCCCGCAATTCAGAGGACCCTCGTCCTGAGCCGAATCATCCATTGTCAAAATTTTTCTATCGTTTGGTGTTTGCCTACGTTATGTTTGTAAAAGGGGGCTACGGTCATCCTGTTGGCATGCCGTTTCCTGGAGGGCTTAAGATCCGGCAGGTGGGCGAGATCGTTTACTGTCCGATCCGTGATCGGCAAAAGGACTTCCCTCAGGCGTTATGCAACTACTGTCCCGCAAAACAGGATCCTGATTACTAAAACACCGTACATTTAAGAGAAATTCTTTTTACTAGCACAACCTAAATTCAAGATACTTATGTTGGAAGAGCTCGTATCCACCATCGAATTTCAGATGAGTCTGCTGTTATTCGTGGCGCTTGGTGGATATCTTCTCGCTACACGGATACATCAGTCCGCTGTCATCGGCGAGATCCTAGTCGGTCTGATCGTTGGCCCAAGTGTTCTGGGACTCATTACCTATACGGACTTTGTCCAGAGTCTTGCTGGTCTTGGCGCCATTATATTGCTGTTCGTTATCGGATTTGAGTTTCAACTGCGTGATATAACCAACTGGCGCTATATCGTAATTGCCATTCTAGGTGTTGTTGTCCCATGGGTCGGGGGATATATGACCTCGGTCTTTTTTGGCATGGACTTTTACAGTGCCATTTTCATTGGTACTGCACTTACTGCCACTAGTATCGCGATCACGGCAAATGTTTTGCGCGAGATGGGCAAGCTTCATCAGCCGTTTGCTAAGGCGATCATCGGGGCAGCGGTCATCGATGATATATTGAGTTTGATCGTGCTTTCAATATGTACTGATCTTTCCGCAACTGGTGAACTGATCCCTCTTGAGATCGGTCTAACTGTTATCAAGGCGTTTGGTTTTGTCATTATTGCGGCAGGCGTTGGTGTCAAAGTCATTCCCCTCCTTATCACAAAGATGGATGGAACAAAAATAGCTCGTCAGTTCCCTGAGTTTGTGTTTATTTTTGCAATGATGATTGCATTTTTCTATGCAATGATGGCCGAGGCAGTTGGAATTTCTGCTATTGTCGGCGCTTTCCTTGCAGGTGTTTGTGTGAACAGAGTGAGCCTGAAGCATAGTATGGATATCAAGCTGGGTGCCGAATATCTGTATATCATCTTCGCGGCGATCTTCTTCGTGTCATTGGGAATCATCGCAGATCTACGATATCTTACTCAGGATATGATACTGTTCATCGCGATATTGACGGTAGTTGCCGTTATCACCAAGGTCATCGGTTGTGGTCTCCCGTCAAAATTGATGGGTATGAGTTGGCGTGACTCGGCACTTATCGGGTTTGGAATGACTCCCCGCGGGGAAGTGGCCATGATCGTTGGTCTTATTGCTTTGAATCATTTTCAAGAGATGGCAGCTTCAGCTGTGAATCCTACCGAGGCAACGCTTCTTCTTCAATTAGGAAACGAACTGTTCATCGCGATCGTGGTGGTGTCCCTTGTGACAACGGTGATCGTCCCGCTGATCTACAAAGGACTCTTCTTCAGGGGAGAAAAGCCCAAGTCTCCCGCGTGTGAGCAGGAGCTAAATACTTAAACTCTTCTTTTTTTAGAACCACTTGATTTTTTCACGGGCGGCAGACCTTTGTTTGGAACAAGATCTCCGATAAGGTCACGCCTTCCTGCCTTTAAAAGTCCGGATACGACAAGATCATACTGTTTTGGATCCTTCCACTGAAGAAGCGCTCTCTGGATCAGTTTCTCCCCTCCGAGAGGCACATGAACTTTATTACCGGTAAGAGGATCGAGCCCTGTATAATACATCGTCGTAGAAAGGGTCATCGGGACAGGGGTAAAGTCCTGGACCTGTTCAGTGTACATGTTTCTCTCTCTGAGGTAGAGGGCAAGGGTGACCATGTCGTCTATTCTGCATCCAGGATGAGATGACATAAGATACGGCACGAGATACTGACGTTTTGGTTTATCTTTTTGAAGGGCGTCAAATCTGATGCAAAATGCATCAAAGACCACTTTACCTGGTTTGTTCATCAGCTGCGTCACCCGATCACTGATATGTTCTGGTGCGACCTTTAGGTGACCCGAGATGTGGTGTTCTGTCAGTTCTTTCAGATATCCGTCTCCATCTTCTGTATTTGGGACGAGATCGTATCTGATTCCCGAACTGATGAAAACATGCTTGACTTTTCTGATCGCCGATACGTTTCTGAGTAGAGATAATTGCTCGGGTGTACCCAACTTTAGTGAAGGGCATGTCGTGCAGTTTTTATCGGTGCAAGCCCCGCTTTTCTCCCATTTCGCACAACTCGATGCATACATGTTTGCCGAAGGTCCCCCGAGATCTGAGATTGTTCCTTTGAACTCCGGCATTTTTGTGATCCGCTCGGCCTCTCTAAGGATGGATTCCTCACTTCGCGACACGATTTCTTTTCCCTGATGATGGGTGATCGCACAAAACGAGCAGGCACCAAAACACCCTCTGTGGGTGGTGATGGAGAATTGAATCGAGTTGAGTGCCGGGATAGGTTCTTTGTATGCAGGGTGCTGTTTTCTTGTGTACGGGAGTTCGTAGATAATGTCGAGCTCCTTCGTTGTCAGAGGGCGTGACGGAGGATTTTGGATAATAACTGTCTTTGGGTGAGGTTGAATCAGCGTATCTTTTGATAAATGCTGGACCTTAAATGCCTCAGCATACACCTCCTTATCTACAACTTCAGGGTATGCGGACAGTATGGTCCCGGTTGGTGTTTTCTCCCGAAATGTTGCTATACTGATTGTGTAGCAGGTCCCTCTGATATCATTAAGATCTTTAATATCTTCACCATTTTTCAGGCGTTCGGCGATCTCGATAAGCTGGAGTTCTCCCATTCCATATACGAGAAGCGAGGCAGGAGCATCAGCAAGGATACCCTGCTTGACTGAGTCGCTCCAGTAATCGTAGTGTGCAAGACGTCTGAGACTTGCCTCAATTCCCCCAATGATTATCGGGGTGTCTCTGAACAGACGATGAAGCATATTTGTGTAAACGATGGTCGTTTTCTCAGGACGTGTGGGTCTTCCACCTGGAGAATATGCGTCGTCATGCCGGCGTCTGAGTGCTGGGGTATATGCACTCACCATTGGATCAACGGCTCCCGGGAGTATGGCAAAAAAAAGATTTGGTTTTCCAAATTTTTTGAAATCAGTCCCTTCCCGATCCTTCCAGTCGGGCTGGCTGATTATGGCGACGGTGAATCCTGCGTTTATCAGTGTCCGTCCAAGGAGAGCCGCGGCGAAGGACGGATGGTCAACATAAGCATCCGCTGATACAAGAATAATATCTGGACTAGTTCCCTTAGTATCTTTTAAATCTTCAATTGTTATTGGAAGAAACCGAGGCTGATCGGTAATATTTCCGGGGGTGATTTGCGGCATTCTTATCTTTATAATGAGTGTTGAACGGTGATTAAGCTTCATGAGGGAGATCAACGTTCAGAATGTATATTTGGAAAATGAATCATATGCCAATCAATGAAGAGTCTGATTATTGATTTTTAGGAGACAGACAAAACCGATTTTCCTTAGATTTTCCAGATATTTTCAAACAACGGTTGGAAAAATATCTCTCTTTGATTCATAATAATTTTGATATAAAGTCAGTTTTTTAGCTCTGAAAATGCCCATAAAAATATGGTAAAATAAGTTGATTGTTTATCCGATGACTATAGCGACTTCAGAATTTTCATTAAGTCCAAGCTCATCGCGAAGCTTTTTACCGGAAATCACCTCGATCACCTCTTCTGAATGGTGTGTCCGTCCCGGGACAACTATTGCACATGGAATATCGCTGATCGTACATTTGATACAGCGCGCCTCACCAAACATACGGTGCTCATCTTTGAATCCCGGCACTATCGTCCATTCAAGTGAATCCATTCTTTTTCTGACCTGAACACTCTGCGGATTTAGTTTAATATTAAGTGTGCCTGGATATGGGGTGAACCCGCAGAGTTTTTCGAACTGTTCCTGATAGTGGGGTATGGACATGTAGTATCTTCCTTCCCCGACTCCAGAAATGACCGTCCCTGTGAGGAGATACTGCTCATCTTCCACATCGAATATTTTGCAGTATTCAGAAAATTCCCGCCTGAGATGCCCCTCTCCCGATCGTGTTACAAGAACGAACTGACCATTCGAATCAGCAGTCCGTGAAACCATCTGCGCCTTTTCGAGTGATTGAAGTCTGCGTGATGCTGTCTGCTGGCTTATTCCTAGTTGGTCTCCCAGAGCCTGTGTGGAAATGCGTACTGGTCCTTTACATCCTCCAAGCAGGGCTATTCGCCGTAAACAGACCGCATCCTCAGCGTCTATCATGTACATAACGCAATGTTGGAGTGATTACTATTTATGGGTTGGTATAGGTCGCATTCGTGTATTGACGAATTCGACAACCAGCTTCTTATGTAAGTAACGAAATACACCTAAGTATGAAGCCAGTACTTCGCCATCAGCTTGCCGAGAAGATGGCAGGAGAGATAACCCTCTCCGATTCGCCCGGCAAAGCTCTGAAAAAATGGCGTACAAGTTTTCAGATAGCTCCAGGTGTACTCGCAGATCATCTTGGAGTTTCTCCATCCGTTATCAGTGATTATGAAAGCGGCAGGAGAAAAAGTCCGGGAACTGGTGTCGTTGGAAAAATCGTAGACTCGCTTCTGAACGTTGACGAAGAAAATGGTGGGACATACATCAAAAAGTATGGCAAACTTCTATTCTCGGATTATGATGATGAGGTCATTTATGATATCCATGACTTCGCTTCATCTGTCCCAATCAGGGATTTATCCGAACAGATCGATTGTTCACTCATCTGTGGGGAGCTTGATTCCCAGATTTTCGGCTATACTGTTATCAATAGTACCAATGCCATTTTGAATCTTTCACCCAATGAATTCAACCGCATTTATGGCTGGAGCACGGAACGCGCTTTGATTTTTACGGATATTTCAACCGGGAAATCTCCGATGATCGCGATCCGCGTCACTCCCTTCAAACCCCCTTATGTGATCCTTCAGGGGATAGATGTGGAACATGTCAGCCCGCTCGTCAAAAAGCTTGCAGAAAAAGATCATATTACCGTTCTTTGTACTCCCCTCGGAGTTCAGGATCTCATTACACGTTTGAGGAAAACACAATGGTAGGCATAATCACCTACGGGGCATACATTCCCCGTTTCAGAATAAAAACCGAAGAGATCGCTCGTGTCTGGGGTGCAAATGCCTCTGAGATCACCGGCGGTCTTGGCGTTTTTGAAAAAGCAGTTCCCGATTACGATGAGAACACAGCCACATTTTCCGTTGAGGCTGCACGCTCGGCCCTTCGCCGCCGTTCGATAGACCCAGCCGATATCAAGGCAGTCTACGTAGGGTCCGAATCGCATCCGTATGCCGTCAAACCCACCGCAGTAACGGTAGGAGAGGCAATCGGCGCGACCCCCATTATGACGGCGGCCGATTACGAGTTCGCCTGTAAGGCGGGAACTGCTGCGATCCAGACCTCGATGGGCCTGGTATCATCAGGAATGATGAAGTACGCCGTTGCGATTGGAGCGGATACCGCCCAAGGAGCCCCCGGCGACGCACTAGAATATACGGCGGCTGCCGGAGGAGCGGCATTTGTTATCGGCAATGATGATCCGATAGCAGAAATCCATGAGACCTGCTCGTACTCCTCGGACACTCCCGACTTCTGGCGGCGTGAAGGTGAGGATTATCCCAGACACGGAGGAAGATTCTCTGGTGATCCTGGCTACTTCAAACATATCATGGGTGCAGCCAATTTGATGATGGAGCTTCGCGGAACAAAACCGTCCGATTATACGTATGCTCTTTTTCACCAGCCGAATGCAAAATTCCCGCAAAAAGTCTCAAAAATGCTGGGCTTCACACAGGAACAGATCAAGACTGGACTTCTGGCTCCAACTCTTGGAAACACCTACAGTGGTGCTGTTCCTCTTGGTTTAGCGGCTATTTTGGATGAAGCAAAACCCGGTGACCGGATATTTGTTACAAGTTATGGAAGCGGTGCAGGATCCGATGCCTTTGACATAACCGTGACCGACGCGATCTTAAATAAAATTGACAGGTCTCGTGCTCCGACCGTTCAGCAGATGCTTTCCACGAAAAAGTATCTTGACTATGCAGTGTATGCCCGGCATAAGGGCAAGATCCGGATGTGAGGTGAATCATGAGAGATGTTGCAGTTATTGGTGCAGGAATCACAAAATTTGGAGAAAGATGGGACACATCTTTCCGTGACCTGTGTACAGAAGCAGGTATCGCCGCGCTTGAAGACGCAAATGTGGCGGGAGAACAGATCGATGCATTGTTTGTCGGTTCAATGTCCGCGGGCAGATTTGTCGGTCAGGAACATGTAGGAGCACTCGTTGCTGATTATGTGGGCCTTGGAGGAGACCTTCATGTACCGGCGACCCGCGTTGAGGCAGCCTGTGCATCAGGTGGTCTTGCATTCCGCCAGGCAGTAGCCGCCGTGTCCTCTGGCATGTCTGACATTGTCATCGCCGCAGGCGTTGAGAAGATGACGGACGTCGGAGATTCGACAGATGTTCTCGCCGGAGCCGCAGATAGAGAATGGGAAAGTTTCGCAGGAGCAACGTTCCCGGGTCTGTATGCCATGATCGCATGTGACTACATGCACAAATACGGTCTGACCCGTGAGCAGCTTGCTCAGGTTGCGGTCAAAAATCACTACCATGGAGCAAGAAATCCTTTTGCCCACTTCCAGAACGAGATTTCCCTCTCGACGGTGATAAATTCAACCCTCGTTGCCTCACCTCTGAGGCTCTTCGACTGCTCGCCAGTTTCAGATGGAGCTGCGGTCGTCGTTGTATGCTCGCTTGAAAAAGCACGAGAGTTTACCGACACCCCGATCAAGGTCCTTGCTTCAGCGCAGGCGGGTGACACGATCGCATTACACGATCGCCCTGATTTTTCTACAATGGGTGCGACCGTTGTAGCAGGAAACTCGGCGTTCCGCCAGGCCAAGCTCGAACGAAAGAATATTGACTTCGTGGAAGTTCATGACTGTTTCACGATAGCAGAGTTATGTGCTATCGAGGATCTCGGCTTTGTTGCGAAGGGAACTGCCGGCAAGTTCACCGAGCAGGGAGAGACCCAGCTTGGCGGAAAGCTTCCTGTAAACACCTCCGGGGGTCTCAAGGCATGCGGCCACCCTGTTGGTGCCACAGGTATCAAGCAGATCTGGGAAGTTGTCCAGCAGCTTCGCGGCGAAGGCGGCAAACGTCAGGTCGAAGGAGCAGAAATAGGTATGACACAGAATGTTGGCGGAACCGGTGCTACGGTCGTATCACACATCTTCGGGAGGATCTGAGATGACAGTAGCACGATTCTGGAGAGAGATCCCCCAGAGATATAATCTGATTGGAACAAAATGTGAGACCTGCGGTGCTGTATTTTTCCCAGCGAGAACGATCTGTCCTCACTGCCGCAGAGATGGGAAAATCGTTCCTTGCAAATGTTCTGGTAAAGGACATGTCATGACATATTCTGTTCTCTCAGCCGCAAGTGACCAGTTCGCTGCCCTGAAACCATATGTTCTGGCAATCATTAAACTCGAAGAAGGGGCAAAGGTCACCTCCCACCTCATCTGTGAACCTGACGAAGTTTATATCGGAATGCCTGTCACATCCGTCTTCCGCGTTCTTGATCACGAAGGTTCGGATGGTATCATCCATTACGGAACGAAGTTCGTTCCGGACCTTTAATTTTTTATTACATTGTTCGATCCTAAGCGCACGGATTTTTCGCCGCGTCATCGATTTCCGCATCGCATTTTTTATATCTGTAGATTATTTTCTCAAAAAATCTGTCAGAACATGCTGTGATCAGCAGGTCGACTTGTTGAATAATTTATATGATAACTGATAAATATAATTGATATATTGTCATTTATATCGCTAACTCGGGATTTATTTGGGAATCATGTTTTAGTAATGGCATTTTTACTTTAGCCTTTTTCACTCCTTTCTCCTCTGGGTGAATATCTATGGTCCCATTAGAATGATTAATAATGATGAATGTCAATACTTTCAACAAGTGATATCTATGTACCCGCCGGAACTCATTGCCATACTGATATTGCTGCTTGTTCCCGTTATTGCCGCAATTTTTTTAGCGGTATTCAAACCCGATCTCGTACGCAACATTTTAGTGGGCATAACATCGGTCATAATCATAGGGACATCTCTCTTTCTTGCATGGAAAGCATGGCTTGCTCCCATATCCGTGACCCTAGGGAATGCTGAATGGATCAGCACTCTTTTATTTATCGTTGAACTCGCCATAGCCCTCGTGATTTTGGCACTTTCAATTAAATACCGAAAAATACTCCCTCTTATTCTCTCAGTTGTTCAGCTCTCTCTAATTCTAACGCTTGAACTGCTTAGTATTGGCAGACCAGAGGTGGTACAGACTTTTATGGTCTCCAATCTTTCGGCAGTGATGGTCCTTATCATCGGCATAATTGGTACGCTCATTTGTGTCTATGCTCTTGGATACATGAAGGATTATCATGAGCACCAGACCAGTGTTCCGGTCAGAAAACGATACTTTTTCGCTGTAATGTTTCTCTTCCTCTCGGCAATGTTCGGGCTTGTTCTTTCTAACAATCTGATGTGGATCCTGTGCGCTTGGGAAGTAACAACACTGTGTTCTTTCCTCTTGATTGGATACTCACGTACACCTGAAGCGGTTAAAAATGCATTTTGTGCTGTGTGGATGAATCTGATTGGCGGGATTTGTTTCACCGTTGCAATGATCTATCTGATCTACCTAAATTCATCGGGAATTCTTCTCTCGGTAAACTATCTTCTCCATTTCCCGAATGTAGCTGCCCTAACGATACCTCTGGCGCTTATCGCCGTTGCTGGATTGACTAAAGCCGCTCAGATGCCGTTTTCAACTTGGCTCACGGGAGCAATGGTTGCTCCAACTCCAGTATCTGCCCTGCTTCATTCCAGTACGATGGTCAAGGCAGGTGTGTATCTTTTGGTACTCTTTGCGCCCCTTTTCTCACAGACATGGGTCGGGGTCTTCCTTGCCCTGATTGGGGCGTTCACCTTCGTTGTCACCTCGGCGCTGGCGATCTCTCAAAGCAATGCGAAGAAAGTTCTCGCATACTCAACGATAGCTAATCTCGGTCTGATCACCGCATGTGCTGGTATCGGGACGCCAGAGGCAATCATGGCTGCCATTTTGCTGATCATCTTCCATGCGGTCTCAAAGGCTTTACTCTTCCTTTGTGTCGGCGCGGTCGAACACAAGATCGGAAGCCGGGACATTGAAGATATGGATGGACTTCTTGTTCGTCTCCCTCTTCTTGCCACAATGATGGTCATCGGTATCTGCGGGATGTATCTTGCACCGTTTGGTATGCTTATCTCCAAATGGGTGGCTCTGGAAGCATTTTTGACCGCCCCTCTTGGATGTATATTAGTCTCCCTTCTTGCCTTTGGAAGTGCTTTCACTATCTTCTTCTGGACCAAGTGGCTTGGTAAACTGTTCATGAGGATGGCCAGACCACCTGCAGAAAAGATCGTTCTCCACATCTCCGAGAAGATCTCAGTGATTGTTATGGGCGTTCTTGTGATCTCATGCTGTCTTGGATTCCCATTGATCATTTCCGGCGTGATCATACCGTATCTTAACAGTATCCATCAATATTTCTATCAATCAAGCAACGGATTGTATTCCTTTGACACCATAGTCATGCTTGGTCTTATGGGTGCAATTCTTCTGTTCCTTGTGCTCGGAGCCTTCCTTGGTTCTAAAGCGGGAAAAACGATCCCGCCGTACATGGGCGGCCGTGCAGTTGACACAGATGGAAGATTCCTCGGTTCTCTTGGGGTATATAAAGAGGCAAAAACCTCAAACTATTATTTCGAAGAGTACTGCGGTGAGGAAGCTCTCCTTAAACCCTCATGGGTGATCTCAGTGATCCTGATAATCGTAATGCTTGTTCTTGGATTTATGGGGGTAATGATATGGATATAATGTTTCTCGTAGGTGCGGTATTATTTTTAATACTCGCCCCGATCCTTGGTGGACTTCTTAGCGGTTGTGATCGTATTTTAACTGCCCGTTTCCAGTCAAGAGTCGGTCCGCCGATCCTTCAGCCGTTCTATGATGTGGCCAAACTCTGGCATAAGGAGAAGGCATTTTCAAACCCTGTGGAGATCATCTTCACCACTGCATATCTTGTCCTGATTGCATTTTCCGGGGGGATGTTCGCTACTGGAGGAAATCTACTGTTTGTCGTTTTCTCTTTAGCACTCGCTCACACCTTCCTCATTCTCGCAGCTTATGCGGCAAATGCCCCATACTCTCATATAGGGGCTGAACGTGAGTTGCTTAGTACGATGATCCTCGAACCGATCCTAATCCTGCTTGCCGTTGGATTCTTTATGGTCACTGGCAGTTTCGAGACATATCACATGTTCACATCGAATGTTCCGGGAATCGTCTATCTGCCAGGCGTGTTCATTGCATTTATTGCAGTTCTGACTCTTGTACTCAGAAAATCACCCTTTGATATCTCAACCTCACACCACGCTCATCAGGAACTGGTGAAAGGTGTGACCTCCTCCCTTTCGGGAAAGAGTCTTGCCAAAGTGGAGATCGCTCACTGGTATGAGATGATACTTTTCCTCTCAATGATTCTCCTCTTCTTTGCCGGTTATCCGGTGATTGCGGTAATCGTGATTGCTCTGGTATTCCTTATGGAACTTATCATCGACAATATCTTCCCGCGTGTGACCTGGAAGATGACGGTCAAGAGTTTGTGGTTCATCGCCCTCGTCTTTGGAGTAGGAAACATTGTATTCCTTGGTGTCTTTGGAGGTATGTTCTTATGAGTTCAGCATCAAAATCCCCCTGGCTCCTCCACTACAATGCATCTAGTTGTAATGGATGTGATATAGAGATACTCGCCGCATTGACTCCGGTTTACGATGTTGAGCGGTTTGGTATCATAAACACCGGTAACCCTGCACACACCGATATTTTTGTGGTAACGGGCGGTGTGAACGAACAGAACAAAGTGGTCCTGAAAAATCTCTACGACCAGATCCCTGAGCCGAAGGTGGTCGTCGCAGTTGGGATATGTGCCTCAAGCGGCGGGGTGTTCCGTGATTGTTACAACATCTCCGGCGGTGTCGATACGATTATCCCGGTGGATGTGTATGTTCCCGGATGTGCCGTCCGTCCTGAGGCCCTTATCGAAGGCATCATAAAGGCTCTTGGTGTTCTTGAAGAAAAGCGTGCAGCTCTGGAGGGCAAAAAATGAATATGAAAATCGATCCCATTAATGTTTCTGATGTGCAAAAAATTGCCGGCAAAATGAAAAGCAGCGGGTTTCGCTTGGTTGTTATGACCTGCACACCCGCTGACGAAGGCTACTATCTCACCTATTCGTTCGAAAAGGAAACTGATCTCCGGCATTATCGGGTCGCTTTCTCTGAAGGTATGAAGATCCCGTCGATAGGACCCTCATACGGGGGGGCATTTGTGTATGAGAACGAGATCCACGATCTCTACGGTTTTTCGTTCGAAGGCATGACTCTGGACTTTGGAGGGACGTTCATAAAAACATCCGTTCCATATCCGTTCAAAAAGAAAGAACAGCCCGCTCCTACGGTGACTGTGGTCAAGGAGGCAGAGAAATGACCGGTAAACAGACAATTATTCCGTTTGGGCCTCAGCACCCTGTACTCCCCGAACCGATCCATCTGGATCTTGTCGTTGAGGATGAGCATGTCGTTTCAGCGATCCCGTCGATCGGATATGTCCACCGCGGTCTTGAGAGTCTGGTTGATCGTCGGGACTATCAGGACTTTGTATTTCTCGCTGAGCGTATCTGCGGTATCTGCAGTTTCACCCACTCCTCCACCTTCTGTGAGGGAATAGAGGGAATGATGGGTATTCAGGTCCCTCGCCGAGCGACCTATCTTCGGACCATGTGGGGCGAATACTCACGTATCCACAGTCACCTTCTATGGATGGGATTGTTTGCCGACTCACTCGGTTTCGAGAGCCTGTTCTATCAGGCATGGAAGATCCGTGAATCTATCCTGGATGAGATGGAAGCTACGACAGGTGGCCGTGTCATTCAAGGCGTCTGCAAAGTGGGCGGTGTCCGTCGTGACGTAACAAACCACTTCCTTTCAGATATGGATGACCGACTTGATGGGATCGAGGATGAGATGAAGTCTCTTACCAATGTGTTCCTCAATGATCATATATTGACCAAACGTCTTATCGGAAAGGGTGTGCTCTCAAAGGATGATGCCTATTATCTCGGAGCTTCCGGTCCGACAGCCCGTGGGAGTGGTCTTGATATCGATGCCCGAACTACCGGATATCTCGCCTACGGAGATATAGGTTTCAAACCCGTTGTTGAGAAAGGGGGAGACGGATACGCCCGTTGTGCGGTCAGATGCAAGGAACTGTTCCAGTCAGTAGAGATCATTCGCCGTGTTATTACAGACATCCCGGAAGGAGATGTTTCTGTGCCAGTAAAGGGTAATCCCGACGGTGAATACTTCAGCCGCTCCGAGCAACCCCGAGGTGAGGTCATTCACTATCTGAAAGGCAACGGCACAAAGAATCTTGCTCAGTTCCGTGTGAGAACACCGACCCTCACGAACATTCCACCCCTTGTCTCGATCCTTGCGGGTTGTGAGCTTGCAGATGTTCCGCAGATCGTCTTGACGATCGATCCGTGTATCGGATGTATGGAGAGGTGAACTGTCATGAAGATGCTCAAAACTATCTTGAAACAGTTTTTCCACGAACCTGCAACGACGCAGTTTCCGGCTGTCCCTCTGGAAAATTTTGAAGGGACCCGGGGTCATCTGGTGTTTGACCCAGCGAAGTGCACATCATGTATGATGTGTATGAAACGGTGTCCATCCCAAGCTATCACTATCCAGCGTGATGAGAAGATCTGGACACTCGATCGATTCCGCTGTGTTATGTGCGGGAACTGTGTTGATGTGTGTAAGTTTGATTCCCTCTGGATGGAACGGGAATATGCAAAGTCAGCGACCCCTGCAGAAAGAAGCGTCGAGATATACAATATAACTTACGTAAAACCCGAACGTCCGAAGAAGGATACACCAAAATAATTTTTTTAGTTATTTGCATAATCCCAAACGGGAAAAAAGAGAGAGTTTTTTTGGAAAATTATTTTTTAGCGTAGGGTATCGGATCTTCGATTCCCAAATCCGCAAATGCCTTCAACCGTGCTAGACATGATGAGCAGACTCCGCATGCCTCATCATTCTCGGAATAACAGGACCATGTATTCTCATACGGCACACCAAGACCCATCCCCTCTTTTAGAATGTCGGTTTTGTTCATCATAACAAAAGGAGTCAAGAGTTCAATGGACTTTTCTGTCTGCGTTCCGGTATTTATTGCATGCTGCATCGCTTCGATGAACTGCGGAGTACAGTCTGGATAACCGGTGTGGTCACTTGACTGAACTCCGATGAACACCGCCTCGCCGTCACGTGATTCACAATAGGAGGTGGCGATCGAAATCAAGTTGGCATTTCTAAACGGAACGTAGGTGTTCGGTTTTTCCACTTTTCCGAGTGCGCCTTCTTCAACTTTGATGTTCATGTCGGTCAGACTGCTTGCTCCAAACTTCGAGAAGTAATCTAGGGAAATCTCCAAAAATTCTACCGCTTCAAGCCCCTCTGCTACCTTTATGGCACATGAGAGCTCCTTTTTTTCTGTCCTCTGACCATAGTTCAGATGAAGAGCCAGTATTTCATACCCCATCTTTTTTGCGACATAGGCAAGGGTCGTGGAATCCATTCCTCCAGATAGAAGGCACACTGCTTTTTTCATTGAACCTTCACCAATTTATGTAACTGGAGCTGAAATCTTACCGGCAGCCGTTCTGCAATTATCGTTTCAACGAGCCAATCTGTTTCGATTCCGAAAACTGGTGTGATACAGACTGGAGCTACTGGTTTATGGGCTGCAAGTACCTCGATCATGTACAAATAGTCGGCTTCTTCGCCAATCACGAACTTGACACAGTCTTTTTTCTGCAGGAGGGAAAGAAGAGAAAGATCGCTCATCTCTCCAGATGATGGACACTTCACATCCATGCAGATTGACGCATATTCCCCTGCATCGCCAAATGGGATCGTGCCGTTCGTTTCGATATCCACATAGATGTCTGCTGCTGCGAGTATCTCTAGCAGAGGAACGAGCTCCTCTTTCTGCAGAAGGGGCTCTCCGCCGGTCACGCATACATACGAAAGACCTGATGCTGCGATCTCCTGCACAAGCTCCTCGATGCTTTTGTCTGCCCCTTTCTCAAATGAGTATTCTGTGTCACACCAGGCACATCTAAGATTGCAGCCGGAAAGTCTGAGAAAAAAGCAGGGCATACCCTGCCGCTCTCCCTCTCCCTGAAGACTTACGAATGTTTCGGTAACTCTCATTCTGAAAAAACCTCGGCATAGCAGCCCTCAGACTCCCATACCCGCAGTTTCACGACCCGAGCGTTCATATCGTTTTCTTTGCAGAAGGTATTGAGCCGCTCACGTATGTCCTCTGCAAGTCGTTCGCTTGTCGGATCGCCATTCGTTAACACCGGGGTCTGAAATCGTGAGAGAGCTTCGACCATTGGGTCGTCTTTATTCAAAACGACCTGATGATCGTAGACATTGACGATATTTTTGATGATATTGTAGTCGATCAGTATCTGGGTTTTGCCATCTGGAGTTCCGTCCATCCAGACCTCAACACTCCAGCGGTGACCATGTAGTCTGGAACATTTCCCTTCATAATGCATCAGACGGTGGGATGCGTCGAAGTGGGTTTCTTTATAGATCCGGGTAACCATTGATGTACTGTTTTGCCTTC
>DALTVX010000131.1 GCA_029987395.1 Methanocorpusculum sp.
AATATTCATGAAGAAACCAGTAAAATTTAACACCTACTGCCCATACTGCCGGAAACACACCGAGCACGAGGTTGAGAGGGTAAAGAAAGGCAAGACGACCGGTCTCCACTGGATTGACCGTCAGAAAGCACGCCGCAGCAATGTTGGTAACCGTGGTAAATTCGGTAAAGTTCCGGGAGGAGACAAGCCGACCAAGAAGATCAACATGCGTTACCGGTGCAAAGAGTGCGGAAAAGCCCACTTAAGGAAAGGTTACCGTGCAGGTAAATTTGAACTTACGGAGTGAGTAATATGGTAAAAGCATCCCGAGAAAACCGAAGCAAGTTCCTGAAGGTAAAATGTCCGGACTGTGAAAACGAGCAACTCGTATTCGAGAAAGCAACCTCCGTTGTTGAATGTACTGTCTGTGGACGTGTACTTGCAGAGCCTACCGGCGGCAAGGCAGTCATCAAAGCAGATATTGTAGCAACATTTGAATAAATCTGGAAAATTATCTGATGAGTGAAAGAGATTGGCCAATTGAAGGAGAACTTGTCGTCTGTAGTGTTACAGAGGTCAAGGACTTTGCGGCATTTGTAAACCTAGATGAATATGAAGAACGTCAGGGGTTAATCCCTATCGCAGAGATTGCCCGTGGCTGGATCAAATACATCCGGGACTACATACGTGAAGGGCAGAAGGTTGTCTGTAAAGTTCTTCACGTAGATGAACACCGTGGTCACATCGATCTTTCCCTCAAAGATGTCAATGAACACCAGCGCAAAGAGAAGATCCAGGACTGGAAGAGTGAGCAGAAAGCACACAAGTGGATCCAATTTGCCTCAACCGAATCTAATGTTGAGATAAAAGCATTCGAAGATGCAATGTATGCCGAGTTTGGTTCGCTTTATGCTGCTTTCGAAGCAATTGCATTATACGGCGAAGAAACTCTCGCCAAATTCTCACTGTCTCCAGAAGCGACCTTAGCACTGGCAAAAGTTGCCTCTGAAAATGTCAAGGTCCCTAAAGTTACCGTGAGCGCAGTCTTAGAGTTAGTATCCACAAAACCAGATGGCGTGAACATTATTCGCCGCGCACTCCGAAGTGCTGAACCCAAAATCGATGGTGCCGAGATCGAGCTTCTCTATCTTGGCGCTCCTCACTACAGGGTAAAAGTTGTTGCCCCGGATTACAAAGCTGCAGAAAAAGCACTGATCAAAGCCTCCGAAGCTGCGATTGGTGTAATGGAACGTGCAGAAGGTTCCGGCAAACTTATTCGGAAACAAAAGTAATATCTGGTGTTTCTCATGACGGGTCATATTCGAAGATGCCCTGAATGTCACACCTACACTCTTTTTACGATGTGTAACAGTTGTGGATGTCCTACCGAGTCGGTTCATCCGGCAAAGTATTCTCCTGAAGACCCATATGGTGTGTATCGAAGGAAGGCAAAATTATGGAACAAGTAAATGTCAGTTGGTATGTTGAGGATGTCTCAGCCCATTCATCTCCAGTTGTAATTGCTGGACTCCCGGGTGTTGGGCACGTCGGGAAATTAGTTGTTGATCATCTTGTTCATGTTCTTTCAGCTGTGAAGGTTGCTGAGATCACCTCTACCCTATTTCCTCCACAAATGTACCTTTCAGAGGAAGCAGTCCTTCGTATGCCAAGAAATGAACTATTTTTTGTGCCTGGATCTGAGAATACTCCGTCTGTACTTCTTCTAGCAGGAGATTGTCAGAGCACAATGCCTGAGGGACATTATACGATGGGTGATGCATATATTCGTATTTTTGAGATCCTTGGCGTGAAACGTATATATACTCTAGGTGGATATGGTGTTGGCCGAATGGTGGATAAACCGCGTGTCCTCGCTGCACTCTCTTCAACGAAGCTAAAGGACGAGGTCCTAGCCTCCGGTGCTGTTTTGAATAAAGATGAGCCGGTTGGCGGCATTATCGGCGCTGTGGGTCTCCTGATCACTCTTGGTCGTCTAGTCGGCATGGAGGGTATTGCCCTTCTCGGCGAAACATCCGGCTATTTGGTCGATCCGGTCAGCTCGACTGCAGTTCTTGATGTGCTGGAAAAACTCACTGGTATCAAAGCAGATCGGACCGAACTTGCAGATCTTGCCTGTCAGATGATGACCGAGGTTTCCTCTCTTGCATCTACGATCCAGAGAAACAATGCAGATGATCTGAGTTATATTGGATAACAATTATGCTGTGCAACGTGGATCTTCACCTCCACTCCTGTTTTTCTATGGCAACTTCCCCAGAAATGCTGCCCGATCGGATACTTGATTGTTGTAGAACAAAGGGTATCCATGTTGTAGGAAGCGGGGATGCTCTTCATCCGCGCTGGCGTGAGATGTGGAAGCCGTTTTTCGAGAATGAACAAGGTATTATTGTTGTTCCTCAGACCGAGGTTGAAGATTCATCACGTGTCCATCATCTGATCCTGATGGAGACCTTCGATCAGTTTGCCGAACTTCAGCAACGGTTTAGCTCTGCGTGTGGTCATCTCACGACGGCGGGCCGCCCCCATCTGCATCTTTCCGGGGAGAAAATCGCCCGTGAAGTTCATGAACTTGGTGGAATGATTGGCCCAGCCCATGCCTTCACCCCTTGGACTTCTCTATTTGCCGCATTCGACCGACCATCTGATTGTTATGGTGAAGAACCAATTGAGTTCTGCGAACTGGGTCTTTCAGCTGATTCATCATACGGTGCTGGAATCGAAGAATTTATTGGCATTCCTTTTTTGACGAATTCTGATGCACACAGTGCAGCGCCGGAAAAACTCGGTCGCGAATTCACGCGAATGGACCTCTCATCTCCTACAATACACGGTGTTCTTGATGCGGTGAAAAAAGATTCGATCGTTTTGAATGCTGGTTTTTTTCCAGAGGAAGGAAAGTACAACAGAACTGCCTGCACGCGATGTTATGCGCAATATTCTCTTGAGGAAGCAGAACAATTTCATTGGAAATGTCCTCATGACAAAGGTAGGATAAAAATTGGTGTCAAGGGGCGTGCAGAACAGCTGTCCTCTATCTCTCCTACGGATAGGCCGCCTTATCTAAAGATGATCCCACTGGGTGATGTTATCGCCCGAGTAATTGGGGTATCTTCTCCAAACACCAAAAAAGCACGGGCACTTTATACCGAATTCATCGAGGCATTCGATAATGAGATCGCTATTTTATTTGAGGTGCCGCATCAAGACCTGTCACGGATCTCACCTTCTGTGGCTGCGGCGATATTGTCGATGCGCGAAGGTCGCGTCACCTTGAACGCGGGTGGTGGAGGTCGTTACGGATCCTTCACCCTCTGATATTTTCGCCGACGTATTTTCTTATGCGAGGAATGCACACCGCGACTCATCCATGATCTGCACATCATCAAGTGACCATAGACGCATGTTTCGTGCGGTCTTCTCTATGCCAAGTTCTGTTTTCGAGTCGATGTCAATAAGATATGCTTCAAGGTCTTGGACATGCATCCTGTTGGCTGCTACTGCGCGGTGATGTCCATCGATCAGAATATATCTGTCTCCTCGGTGTACAACGATGAGTGGCTCGGCAAGGCCTTTTCTGATCTCATATGCTCTGCCGTCCAGTTCATCCATGTACACTTTGGACTGGGTTGGAATAAGATTCTTGATCTGCACCATCCCTCGTGACAAATGAGGATTAAACCCGTACAAAGTTTTCAGGGTGGTGATGTAGTCAAACACTTTTTCCGGAGTGACTCTCTCAATTTGTGATCTGATCACATCTGCATTTGTTATGATCCCGACGAATTTTCCGTCTTTATCAACAACAGGGAGTTTCTGCACACCAAACCTGAACATCTTGCGCGCGACATCGGTCATACCATCATTAGGTAGCGTCTTGAGGATCATCGGTTGCATCAGGGGTGCTATATTATCATTTGCTTTTGCGTTTATGATGTCCCTTGCCGCAACAAGGCCAACGACTTTTCCATTACTTAATACTGGAAATCCGTCATGTGTTGTTGTTCGGATTAGCTTGATAACATCCTTTACCGTTCCTCCCGAATCAAGACTGATCACATTGGTCGTCATATATTCTCTGACTAGTTTCTTCTCGGTTGGGATCAGTTTTGGATGTGACGGTCGAACAAGAGATCGTTCGGGATTATCATCGATCCTAATATCTTTAATACTAAAGATCTTCATCGAATGGGCGGTTTTTTCGAGCCCTAGTTCAATGTCGGCGTCCAGATACACAACATAGGCATCCAACTTCATTAGCCCAAGTTTCTCTGCAGCGACTGCTCGGTGGTGACCGTCCACAAGAATAGTGCGTTCTCCTGACTTTACGGCTATAACTGGTTCTGCGAGATGTTTTCGGAGTTCGTATGTCCTTCCCTCAAGTTCGTCCTGATGAACTGAACTCTGTGTCGGTTGCAGGTCTTTGACATCAATCAACTCACGTTTAAGGCGTGTGTCCACTCCATATAGGGCATGAAGCGCTCGCATAAAATTGAATACCTTCTCCGGTGTCACTCTCTCGATCTGGGATCTTAACACATCCATATTCGAGACAATGCCTAGAAGCTCATTATTGGGCCCGACCACAGGCAGTTTTTGGATACCGGTCCTGAATATCCTCCGCGCAACCTCGGTTATCGTAACATCGGCTCGTACGGTGATCGGGTGGCGCGTCATCCGTAGTTCGACCTTCGTTGAGGGATGTTCACCGATGATATCTCTAGCAGAGATATATCCTACAACTTTTCCAAGTCTAATGACTGGAAAGCCATCATGATCGGTGGTATGGATATGACGGATCACATCTCCTACCGTTTCGGACGCATCGATGCTTACAACATCATGCGTCATATAGTCACGGACCTGTTTTTTCTCCATCGCTTAAACCTACTATTCGTAATCAGAGAACATCAATCTTGTTAAAAAAAAAGGATTTTCCGGGTTGGTGGTCGCCCAGCAGTGTTTGGTATCACTCGATTTCGATCGAAACGCCTGCATCTTTAAAGGATTTTGTAAGCGTGATCTTCATGATGCCGTTTTTGAACGAGGCTTTTGCTCCATCTGAAGTTACCTCTGAGGGAAGATTAATGATCCTCTCTCCAGCGCCGGATCTACGTTCTCGCAGATGATAAACACCCGAAACATCTGTTTCTGAAACATCGGCATCGTACATTGTTTTGATCTGAAGAGAGGTTTCATTAAGAAGTTTTACTGCCACGTTCTGCTTTTCCATTCCTGGAAGATCGCAGGTTACAATTATTTCTGTCGGAGTTTCACAGAGATCGACCTGGAAATCACCGATAATTCTCGGGACTGCATTAATTGCGATCGTTTTGAGGTTTTCAGAGCGCGATACAAGATTTCCGGCACGCTCTTCCATCTCGGAAAAAAACGTGTCGATATCGGAGCCTAGTGTTCCAAAACTAAATTCTTTGAGTTTCATTGACATATTACGTACCTTCTGTTATTTCATCATCCAATGTGATTTACTTATGGTAAGTCATAATTATATATAAATATTCTCTACGGTAGGGTCTGTGTCGGAAGAGAAGATGTTTATGATATCACACCTCCATATTATACCTAAATGGCAGTACAGACGAAGTCCAAATCTGAGGATAAAGGTCCGAAGAAGAAAATAAACTGGGTGCAGATTGGCGTTATAGGCTTCTGTGTCCTTTTAGTTCTGATGTGTATAGTCTCCTTTAGCGGCTTACCGAACGCTCTAGGCAACCTCATCAATGGTGGTGGAATGACCAGTACGGGTGCAGTTGTTCCAGGCAACCCAGTATATGTGAATTGCACCATGAATATTGGCGGCTCGCCTGTAACGATGGGTATCATGGGGCTGTATGCGGGGTCTCAAACGAATAAAACCCAATACATAAACTTTCCGGGGTATACATACCCATTTGAAATTTATGCTGTTGAGTACAACCAGATATCCGCCGGCGTAGTCGGATTATCATTAGGGAAATCGCGGACCGTTGCAGGTTCCGGAGACACTTTGATTACTTCGATTTCTAAAGAGAATGTTGAAGATGTTGAGAGTGCTGAAGTTGGAGATGTGTTGTATCTGCCAATAAATTATGCGGATGAACTTGGAGATACTAATTCAACTGCATATCGCCCGGCAGTGATTACTGCAATTAACGATGCGGATTTAATCGTCCAGTATGGTTCAGATACAATCGATATTGAAATGGTTGACTACTTACCAACCAGCTAAAAATATTTTTTTCTATTTTTTCTTGAGTTCGTTCAACTCAGCCTGAATCTTTTCTATGGCTATGATCTGTTCTCTATGATATGCGAGGATCATATCACTGATAAGTCCGATCATAAATGTCAGAATGCCCGTTACGATCAAGAGCATTGTTAGAATAGTCAGTGGGAGATGTTCGACTCCCTGAAACCATTCGACGATAACATAGATACCGGTGATAATACCTGCGAGGCCTAATATTATCCCAACAGCGCTGAAATGGAACAATGGGTTATTCATCTTCCCGTATCTGTTGATAGCTCTAATAATTTTATAACCGTCACGCAGAGGATTTAGTTTCGTGGGGGACCCTGGGCGTTTTTTGTAATAGGTCGGAACAACTTCGAATCTAAGGTCATGATGAACAACTGCCGAGCAGATCTCTGTCTCGATCTCAAACCCTGACTCAGAGAGATCCATTTTTTTCACAGATTCCTTTGTGAATCCTCTGTATCCAGAAAGGATGTCAGTCATATAGACTCCATGGGCCCATTTGAAAAACGTGTTCATTACTGAATTTCCCAGACGATTCAAACGAGTCAGTGCTCCGTGTTCATAGTTGTCAAGCCGATTGCCGATAACATGATCCGCCCTTCCTGATATAAGCGGCTCGATCATCGCATCAGCATACTCTGGTGGATTTGTCCCATCCCCATCCAGCATCAGGATGTAGGGCTCGGTGATCTGCTTGAATGCTTCGATCATCGCAGCTCCTTTCCCTTTTCCTGTTTGGGTCAGCACCTTCGCTCCTAAATCTGATGCGATTTCAGGTGTTCCGTCCGATGATCGGCCATCAACAACAAGGATATGTGTGTAGCCGTGACTCTGTAATTCCGTTATAATCGGTCCTATGGTCGTTTTTTCATTGAGTGTCGGGATCAACACACATACATCGTCTTTATTCATCGTTCATTATTTATTTTGAAGTTGCCAAAGCATTCTTCCTTGGATACCGAAGTATTTTGAGTAGCCAATAGCATCTCTCTGGTCAATGGTTGTTGAATCGAAGGAGACCATGTCCATTGAGTAGATCGCATTTGGTGATGATCTGCCTAAAATCTGAATACCGCCCTTGAAGAGCTGAACGTCCACTGTTCCGGTAACGCGTTCCTGGGTTTTGTCGATGAATGCGTTTAGGTCATGATAGAGAGGTTCGTGGATAAGTCCCATATAGGCAAGCTCTGCCCACTGGTCATCAACCATGTTCTTGAACTTCAGTTCTGCTCTGGAGAGGGTCAGCTTTTCGAGATCTTTATGGGCTGTGATCAGGACGGTGGCGGCTGGATGCTCATAGTTTTCTCTGGCTTTCAGGCCAAGCACACGGTCCTCGACCATATCATTTCTGCCGACGCTGTGTTTTCCTGCAAGTTTGTTGAGTGTAACGATCAGTTCAACTCCTGCCATTTTTTTGCCGTTAAGAGAAGTCGGAATCCCCATTTCAAATCCAACGGTGACGATCTCCGGCTCGTTTGGCGTGTCCTTTAACGCTGCAGTCCAGTGATAGATCTCTTCTGGGGGGTGATAGTCCGGTTCTTCAAGGCGGCCGCCTTCAATGCTGCGGGACCAGATGTTCTCATCAACGCTCCACGGCGTAGATTTTTTTACCGGTACTGGGATGTTGTTCTGCTCGGCGTAATCGATCTCCCATTCACGGGTCATGTTGTGTTCACGCATCGGAGCAACGATTTCAAATCCATGCATGCGGAAGATATAGTCGAATCTAAGCTGATCGTTTCCTTTCCCCGTACATCCATGTCCTATCGCAGCTGCGTTTTCCAGCTTTGCGATTTTTACGATTTCTTCTGCGATGATTGGGCGTGCCAGAGATGTACCCATAGGATACCCTTCGTACAGCGCGTTTGCCTTTATCGCCGGGAAAACATGGTTTTTGACAAAAGCATCCTTTAAATCGAGAGTATAATGCTTATCTGCAATCAGATTTCCTTTGTCTGTCGCCATCTTGACTTCACTTTCAGGCTGGCCAACATCTCCTGCAACCGTGATCACACGATCGTATCCATACATGTTCTTTAAGATCGGAACACAAATCGAGGTGTCGAGACCTCCGGAAAAGGCGAGAACAACGGTGCCTTTCCCTTCTTTCTGAGTTATATCTGTCATTAATCGTACTCTCCAATAATACTGAATAGTATTTGTATTTCGAAGATATTCAATACTGCTGCTTACCTGATGAGTATAATTTGGTTGAAGCTATAAAGAAATATCAGTCTCTCTTAGGTTAGGCTTCGTGGTGAGATTCAACAAACCTATACTTTACATTAATATCCTTACAAACCTCACGAGTATAGGACGTGAAAGCCTAAGGCTTTCTTGCCGCTGTACAGCCAAGTTGTGCGCAAATTAGATATCAAGGACGAATCAGTTTATGAGAATACTCTTAATTCATTCAGACAAAATTGAGTATGAAGCCCTCTCCAAAACGAAGATGGCGGAGGAATCCATCATACCAAAGGATGCTATGCAGGATGCTCTTGTGGCATTTTGTGCTGTTGAGTCAATCGACGAAGAAGACAGAGCCGACATTATTTCCCAGGCTGTCTACGAGATTACTACTATCGCAGAAAAAGTCACCGCAACTAGGGTAATGATATATCCATATGCACACCTTTCCAGTGACCTTTCAAAACCTGCCTTTGCCGTATCTGTCCTGAAAGAAATTGAGGCCACTTTAAAAACTACCACGTCCTTAGAAGTCAAGCGGGCACCATTCGGATATTACAAAAAATTCACGATAAGTTGTAAGGGCCACCCGCTTTCAGAGCTTTCCCGTGAGCTTGTTCCAGGAGAGGGTTCTGAGAAAAAACCCGCCAAAAATCCTGTTACCCATGACTGGTTTGTTATCACTCCTGATGGCGAAAAGCACGACTGGCAGGAGTTCAATACAAATACTACGCCGTTTGGATGTCTTGTTCAAAAGGAGCTGGGTGTCGCCGAACCAGTTGGCAGTGAACCTATCCACGTTGATATCATGCGCTCGAAGGAAATCGCAGATTATGAATCCAGCTCTGACGTTGGAAACCTGCGATGGAGACCAAAAGGAAAACTTATTCGTGATCTGCTCGCGGATTATGCACTTCACTGTACACTTGAGCATGGTGCAGAACCGGTCGAGACACCGGTCATGTATGATCTTGCAGATCCGGCTGTGAATGAGCATGCTGCAAAGTTTGGCGAACGCCAGTACAGATTCAAGTCAAATAACCGTGACATGATGCTCCGGTTTGCTGCATGTTTTGGTATGTTCTGCACGATGCGCGACATGCACATCTCCCCGAATCATCTGCCGATGAAGATGTATGAGCTGTCTACCTACTCGTTCCGTCATGAACAGAGGGGCGAGGTCATCGGTCTCAAGCGTCTTCGGACATTCACTATGCCTGATATGCACACACTCACCATCGATATGGATAATGCATGCGTGTGTTTCGAGCAGCAGATGATGATTGGATGGCAAACCGGAAGAGACTTTAAAACTGAACTTCAGGCCGCTTTCCGCTGCACCAAAGCATTCTACGCTGAGCATGAGGCATGGGTCAAACGGATCGCTGCGATGTCGGAAAAACCTATGCTGGTCGAGGTCCTTTCTGACAGAGTTCACTACTGGATCGCAAAGATCGATCTAGCTGCTATTGATTCTCAAAACCGTCCGATCGAGAATCCGACCGTCCAGATCGACGTTGAGAGTTCAGCCAGATTCAAGATCAGCTACCGTGATACAAATAATAATGAAATTCACCCGCCGATTCTTCACTGTTCGCCGACCGGATCGATCGAGCGTGTTATTTGTGCTATCCTCGAAGGGACCGGCAGAATGCCTGTTCCGATGCTTCCTGTTTGGCTCTCTCCTATTCAGGCGCGCGTCGTCCCGGTTGCCGAGCGGCATGCTGAGGTGGCAACCGAGCTGATGCACAAACTCAATGCCCTTGGTATCCGATGTGATGTGGATGACCGTGATGAATCGATGGGCAAAAAGGTCCGCGAGGCGGCTGTAGAGTGGGTCCCATACACAATTGTCATCGGTGACGGTGAAATAGAGTCTGGAAAATATTCCGTATCGATCAGATCCAAGTCCGAACCGAACAAACCGTTTAAGATGGCCATGTCTCTCGACGAATTTGTTGCTGATATCAGAGCTGAAGTTGGGTCCATGCCGAACCGTCCGATCTACACAACAAAACTCATGAGTAAACGCGCACGGTATAACTGAACATCACTCAAACATGGGGTGAGATTCACTCCGGCTCTCTCCTTTTTTTCTCATAAATGATCCTAAACAGCAGCCTTCGGCAATATCTACTGATGATCGTCGCGAACATAGCCGTTTTTTTGGATTATTTGGACACGAGTATCGTTTCTATTGCTTTGCCCACGATCTCTGTTGATCTTGGCGTTGGATCTTTCACTGCTTCATGGGTGATGACTTCGTATCTTCTCGCACTTGGAAGCACACTTCTTCTCTTTGGGAAACTTGCTGACAGATCCGGTCGTGATCGGGAAATCTTCATTGCAGGATTTGTTTTGTTTACGTTTGCCTCCTTTCTATGCGGTCTCTCTCAAGATATCGCGACATTGATCGGGTTTAGGGTAATACAGGGAATTGCCGCTGGAATGATGGTGTCCACGGCTACCATGCTGATCACAACACGCCTGCCGGATGATATCCGTGGAATCGGGATGGGGATCATTGCGACATCTGGCGGTATAGCCTTGGCGCTGGGTCCCGGGCTTGGGGGCGTCGTCACCGAGTTCATAAGCTGGCACTGGATATTTTTCATCAATATCCCCGTTGGAATAGTTGGGGTTGTTCTCGCTTTCTTTGTGATCCCACTGTCAGAGGTGCGAACATGTACAAAACACCCATTCGATGTTTTGGGTGCCGTTCTTCTCACAGTAACTCTCGTATCACTACTGTTGGGTCTTGAGCTTGGTGTCTCTAATGGTTGGGCATCTCCCATTCTTCTGATATTGGGGATCTCTCCCATTGCTGGGTTCTTATTTTTCAGATGGGAACTCCGTCATTCTGATCCCGTTCTTTCAGCAAGTCTTTTTTTGAACAGAAATATAATGTGGGCCTCTCTATCAACGCTACTGGTCACGCTCGTTTACCTAGGAGTAGTTTATCTGATGCCCTTCTATCTTACAGCTTCGTATCAGTTTTCTGTGATGTTGGCAGGATTAGTGATGCTTCTTCCGCCGATCTCAATGGCATTGATTGGGATTCCTGCTGGTGCTATAATAAATAAATTTGGATGCAAGCGTCTATGTAATAAAGCAACAATAATACTCTCAGTTGGTCTTTTGGCTCTAGTATTTGGCGTTGTTCTCGTCTCTCTTCCGTTGCTGTTTGCAGGACTTTTTGCACTTGGTTTAGGCATGGGATTGAATGAGGGTCCTAGTATGCGTAGGATCACCATTCAAAGCCCACGTGAGGATCAAGGGTCATCTGGCGGTCTCGTTTTTACTGTAATGAATATCGGATGCATCCTTGGTGTAGCAATATTTTCGGCTGCTGCATCGATTGGATCTGGGGGCAGTGAAGTGTTTACTGATCGAGGGATAGTGGTTGCCTGTATGGTGGGCTTTATTGTAGCTGTTTGTGCATATGTCGCATCAAGTATGGCACATGACAAAAATCTTTGTTGATCTATTTTAAACAGAAAGACCAGTAATGTACACTATTTTCTATCCAAAACTCCCCAAATACATACCTTTATTACCTCAGGAACAAATCAATAATTTAAACCATTTGGAGAAAAAAATGACTGAACTCTACAAAAAAATGATAGATGAGGCCATGGCCGCACAATATGCTGACGTCCAGGTCCTTAAAGAGAGACGTGGGAAACACTTTACACTTAAAGACGCACTTCCCTTCGTTGAGGCTGTTGGAAAGATGACTGTTGGTCCAAAACAGAGTGCTGCAGTTATCAATCTGCACAAAGACTCTGTGAAGACACACTTTGAAGTTCTCTCAGGTCTGACTCGGCATGTCTTTCCGGAAGACGATCCGTTTGTTGAACATTATCAGACACCTGTTGTCCTTGAGATCCTTTCTGATCAGGATGAAAAGTTTGCAAAAAGCATGGAGCTCTTCGCAGACTCGATCAAAGCCAATGAGGCAATCATCGGTAGGGAAGCTGCACGCTGTTATGCTGGTTTTTACGGTCCTTCGTGTGTAGTTGACTTTGCTCTTATGCCTGGTTCAACGAGCAATGTCGTCAATCAGGTCCTCTTAAAAACTGACATTCCTGTTGATCACAAGAAGACGATTCTTGCCGCAAAATCATGGGGTATGAACACCTCGTATGGTGTTGGCGATCTTTTTGCAAAACGCATCGAAGCTGGAGACACTCTTGCCGAAGCCTCCAGAAAAGAGGTTCGTCAGCTTCAGGATATCTACCGGAACCCAGTTGATGCACAAGTAAAACTCATGCAAAAATCTGGAATGAAATCCTTCTCGCCAAGACGGTATATGGAAAACTACCGGAAAGGCATGGAGAAGACGGTCAAAGCAGCAATTGATGATGGCGTTCACTATGGAAACATTGTTACGATCCCGGCATATTGTGTGGGTGACATAGGTCATCACATTTCTCAGTCTACATATAATATGTGTAAAGACGATGTGGTTATGGCAATTATCGAAGCGGTGACCAATGTTATTGATAAGACGCTTCGTGCAGCGGTACCGAGCATAAAATCGCCATTTGAGCTCCTTAACCTTTCTACAGGTTCATCTGCAGCAGCAGTCGAATATATTCTCGAACTTGATGCTTTCAATGCACCGATGATCGTGGATCTCCTAACTAAGAGGTATCACAACCTTGTGATGATCAATCCAACCAGAGGAGCAGCTGCCGAGCTGCACAACTGCGATTTCATGGACATGATTTACCGAGGCTGGAAGATCCTTGATAAAGCCCAGAGAATCAAAAATGGATCCGGCAGTCAGCTTGTGGCCAAAACCAATGGCATACCGATCGATCTTTCGCCGATCCATGAAAACGATGTGCTGATGAACCCTCAGCGCTATACATATCCGGCATGTGCGATCACCGTTCGTGCATCTGCTCTTATGAGGCTTGCTGATTATCCGTGTCTTCTGACAAGTGAACCGATCACGGCGACTATGATGACAAATATCATTGCGCTTGATAAAAAGACTCCTGCAGCCCCGGTGCGTGCATGTAAGAGTTGTGCGACCGCATGTCTTGTTGGAGCTCGCCACCAGTACTGTCAGTACCGCGAGGGTGTTTAAGAGGCTGTTAAATGAAGTGTTACGTATGTGAACAGCTGGGAGATGACCGGGACGCAACCGGCATCTGTATCGTATGCGGCATGGGGCTTTGCTCGAAACATATGCTCCGTTCTGACATTGAGACTTGGGAGGGGGGATATCCCTTCCCAGCAAAAAAACTGAAGCATCCAATACCCCGTATTCTTTGTCCGGAGTGCTACAAAGCTTGGCATGGGGATAAATGATGGACCTTCTTAAACGGTGTCTAGCAGAGCTGATCGGGACAATGATCCTTGTATTCATTGGATGCGGGTCGGTCGTTATGATGTTGCTCCTTGCAGCAGGCACGACCCCATTAAGTCCCATTGGCATTGGAATAGGTGCACTAGGCGGAATGGGGGACTGGTTTGGGATCAGTGCCGCATTCGGTCTCGCCGTGGTAGTAGTGATCTATGCACTTGGAACAGTATCTGGCGCCCATATCAATCCAGCCGTGAGCGTAGCGCTCTGCGCGATCCGGAAATTTCCGGTAAAGGATATGATCTGCTATGTGATCGCCCAGTGTATTGGTGCATTTGTTGGTGCAGCTCTGCTGTTTCTCATCATTGGTCCAGCCTCACTCAGTGTTGGCGGGCTTGGAGCAACTGCCCCATTCCCGGGCATCGCTCTTTGGCAGGCTCTTTTGGCAGAAATCATAGGAACATTCGTTCTTATGCTCGTTATCATGGGGGTTGCCGTTGACAGAAAAGCGCCTGCAGGGTTTGCAGGTATTGCCATTGGTGCTGCCGTTACAGCCGTTATCCTCGCAATCGGGAACATCTCGGGCGGTTCGATCAATCCGGCACGAACGTTTGGTCCCGACCTTATGGGACTGATCATCTCCGGTTCAGATGCACTATGGACAACATTCCCGATCTATGTGATCGGTCCGATTATTGGTGCAGTACTTGCAGCTTTCTTCTACGTTTTCGTAGCTGGAAGGCCAGAGTGATTTAAATAAATCTTATTTTTTTACTATTGTTTCTGTCGGCTTCAGCCGTGCGCTAAAAAAAAGTTATGACCGTTCGCCGTAGATTCTTCTGATCTCGTGCGCTTCGGCAGTTTTATCTTTTCTGGTGATCACATTTCCTTTTCGGAGTTTGATCCTTGTCACGCGGAACTGTCTGCCGCCAATGGTTGTGATGTGATCAACGGTATAGATTGTGTTCCCTGGAACATTTTCATAGAGGGGGATCGTCACAGCGCCTTTGTTTAGTGAGGCAGCGATGATGACCTGATCGACGAGTCTTGCCCAGAGTACTTCTACCTTTTCTACCGGGAGTTTTTGTCTGCGTGCATTGTTTTCTTCGATCGAGGTGATCTCAACACTGAAAGACTCTTCGCCCACCTCAGCGACCAGATAATCTCCTACCGAAATGATATCTCCCTCAAGCAGATCGATCGATCCTGTGTGTGAATCATTTCCATAGCTGACCACGGCCTTTACGGTCAAAACCCTCGGTTCTTTCAACGTGACCCGCATTACATGTCCGCAGACAGTACATTTCACAACTGCTTCCGGCGGGTCTTTTAGAATCTCAAAGTCTGTTTCATCGCCACAGACCGGACACTCGAGTAGTATGGTATCGTTATCCATACCTCACATATTGTATTTTAAAGGTGATAAGTTCAACCTCCCCCGTGTGTAGCGAAGCCATGCGTCTGGTCTTACACTCGTTATATCAGACTGAAAATCCAACACGTTATCTAACAGATGTCAGTAACTGAAATCATCCGCTGCCACGGACATAAAAATATATTAGGACTTCATAAAAGCACGTTTGAGATCACTAAAGAGACCGAACTCTCACCAAAAGGTGACTGCATAATTGCCGTTGGAGCTGACAAGGGTGCCATAGATTTATCACCTGAATTTCGTCGGGCAATTTCAAATGAAACAGCGATCCTTCGAACAACGCTTACCTGCGGGGAACTTTCAGTTACGATCCTTTCCTATGGAGCATCCGGCATAACACTTACTCACCCCACTGACCTCGTGTGGAGGAGAAGTTGTTTTGTTTGTCCTAGGACCATAGCCGTCTATAGTGATCATACCGCCTCGCTGATTCCCCGCGAAATTATAACAGCTTTACAGAGTGGGGCAGAACTTACGGTGAATCTGACTGTTGAGGTACCTCAGTGATCGTGAGTTCTGCTTTTTGTAAAAATGTCTCACACTTTTGGATGAGTGCCATTCCTCTCTGATGAAGTTTCACCGCATCTTCGATTGCAGTGTTAGGGTCGTCTAGCTGTTTTGCGATCTCACGCAGTTCTGCGATCATATCTTCGTACGTTGGTTCGGTTTCTTTTTTGGTCATTTGATACTCTCCACTATCGTTGTAACTTCTCCATCAACAAGTTTGAGATGGAGTTGATCACCTTTAGTGATCTTTTTCACGGATCGGACGATCGCCCCATTCCTCCAAACAAGCGCATATCCACGCTCAAGTGGTTTGTAAGGATCTCGCCCGAGAATGATTTCTTTTTGTGCAAGGAATGCAAGTTGTGCATTCATGATTTTGTTTTTCGCACCTTTTTGAATCGTCATCGACCACGATTTGCAAGCCTCATGTTCAACCACGATTCTTCTATGCATCGCTTGTCTGATTCTGTCATCGAAATCAGCTGTCTTCAGACGCATCTGATCCAGTTTTCGGGTCAGACGATTTGGATCAACTCTGATTTTTAGGTCAGATATGTTTTTCTGTTCTGATGAAAGAAGCCAAACCACTCTGTCATGGATGGACCTTCGATCTTTTTCGTGTTTTTCGAGAAGCACTGTACGGTCAGGAACCACCGTTTCGGCAGCCGCAGATGGAGTTGGGACCCTTCGGTCTGCGGCATAATCAGAAAGGGTCGTGTCAGTTTCATGGCCCACGGCGCTGATGATCGGAACGATCGAGTTTCGTATCGCGGTCACTACATCAGGATGATTAAAGACGAATAGATCCTCAAAACTTCCGCCCCCTCGTGCAATGATAATGACATCAACTTTATTCTGCAGAGACTGGATCGCAGATACGATGCCTTTCTCAGCACCTTCCCCTTGAACAGACGTTCCTGCTAGCAGGATCGGCAGAGGAAATCGTCTGCTGATAACATTTATGATGTCCTGCAGGACCGAACCTGTTTTTGAGGTGACAACTCCGATATTTCGTGGGAAAAACGGCAGATCACGAATCTCTGCCTGTGGTCTTGGGATGATACCCTTTCCTTCCAATTCTTTTCGCCATTGCTCCTTTAAAAGATAAAGACCGGCTTTACCAGAAAACGCGGGTTCCATTTTTTTGATGATGAACTGAATTCTTCCACCACTAGGATAAAAGTCGACAAGACCGGTTACCTGGATCTGCATTCCGTCTTTTATCGAGAACGGGAGATTTTTCGCCGCATACTTCCACATCACACAGGAGATGGATGCTGAATTATCTCCATGCTCTGTCAGGGAAAAGTAGAGATGTCCTGATGCATTTGGGCGGTATCCGGTGATCTCGCCTCTGACAACTATGTTGGTGAGAAGTGGGCAGTCAACAACCTCGCGGATCCGTTTTGCAAGTTCAGATACGGTTAGTGTGGCATCTGAAATACCCAGAGTTGAGTTCTCTGTGATTGGGATAAGAAGTGACGGAGCTGACTCTTCGTTACAGAACGTGAGTGTTTTCTGCTGAACGGTCTTCTTCTTTCCTGCCATAAAACATACATTTAGTTTCTGACATGAGAAATATAACGGTTAATGATTAGACTTGCCGCGTCTTCGATGTTCTTTCATGAATATGAACCTCAGGATATTTTTGCCGCAGTTGACCAAGCCGGAACCGATACGATCGAGTTCTGGATGGAAACGCCGACCTTCTGGATGCGTGGGTCCCCTGCCTCAGAGCTTGTTGAACAGCTTCGCCATTTTTCGCACTTTTCTAAAATTGCCATGCATGCACCGGTCTTCGATCTGAACCCCTGCTCATTCAATCCAAGGATCGCGGATTTAACTGCTGAGTATACTCTGGAAACTATGGATATCCTTGAACAGCTTGGCGGAGGTGTTCTCACCATCCATCCTGGGAAACGCACATCAAAGCGTCCCTTCGGCCCGATAGATACCGAACGTTTTGTTCGCTACATTGAAAAAATTGGAAATGCTGCGTCAGGAAGTTCAGTCACCGTAGCTCTTGAAAATATGCCTCCTGCGGTAAATGCACACATGGTGACTGCAAAGGAACTTCGTGCTGTTTTAGATGAATATGCCTGGCTTTCGCTTACGTGGGACTATGCTCATGCTTGCTTAACGGACGATCCATTCTCCTTTCCTCGTGAATGTGGGGATAGGATCGTAAATATCCATACGAGCAAAGGTTGTTTAAAATCAATGCATTCCCCTCTTGCCGGTACACAGGAAGCAGCCCATCTCAAATCTGTTCTTACCGAGATGAAGTACAACGGTCTGATGACCTTTGAGCTTGAAGATTTGAGCATTGAACCGCATGAAAGTGTTCTTTGTCCTCTTCCATTATCTTACGAACAAAAGATAGAAATTCTTGCTCGTGAGGTCGCAGAGTTTTCATCTTGCCGATGTATTTAAGAAAACGCACGTTTAAACTAATATAGAGATTTTAACCAATGGCTGTTCCCAGGCATAATAATAGATCTGCCGCATATGCGGCGTGGACGTTATGGTAGTTTATACAAACATAATTATTTTCATTATCTTGCTGATTGTTTCAGCATTTTTTTCAGCTTCTGAGGTGGCTCTTGTAGGTATAAATCGTGCCAAGGTCCGTTCCCTAGCTGATTCCGGAAAGAAGGGTCGGCGGCTTGAAAAATTAAAAAACAATCCAGATCATTTTCTGATCACAATCCTGATCGGCAATAATATAGCAAATGTAGGAGCCGCCGCTCTTGCAACTGCCGTTGCCCTGGAATTTTTCCAAAATAATGGAATTGCCATTGCAACAGGAGTTGTCACTATCCTGCTGTTGATTTTTAGTGAGATCGGTCCAAAGACCTATGCTAACCGGAAACTCGAATTTGTAGCTTTACTTGTAGCAACGCCCATCTATTTCCTGACACTTCTCCTGTCACCATTCTTCTTTATTTATGATAAGCTTCGAAAGAATGACATCGCCCCGTCTGTGACGGAAGATGAGATCCGTGAATGGATCGATGTTGGAGAGATGGAAGGAGCGATCGAAGAGGATGAGAAGGAGATGATCTACTCAGTTCTTCGATTCAATGACACAACTGCAAAAGAGATCATGACGCCTCGACCTGATGTTGCGGTGCTCGAGGATACTGTGACCCTTGAAGAGGCCGTTAGACATTTCAGAGAAACGGGTTTTTCCCGTGTACCGGTGTATCATGAGAAAACCGATAATATTGTGGGAACACTTAACTTCAAGGACCTCTTCAATGCCTACTCGACTGATAACCGCAAAGCTTCTGTAAAAACACTGATGCTTGATGTTTACTGCGTGCCGGAGTCAAAGAAGATCGATCTTCTTCTTCGCGAGCTTCAGGTACGCCGTGTCCATATGGCGATCATCTTGGATGAGTTCGGCGGATTTTCCGGCGTCGTGACGTTTGAAGACATTCTTGAAGAGCTTGTTGGCGATATCATGGACGAATCTGACGGAGATGAGGTATCTGATATCATTCAGGTCGGTGATGGATTATATATGGTGGATGCACAGGTTCGTGTTGCCCAGTTAAATGACCGATTTGATATCTCGCTTCCCGAAGATCCCGGAAATTATGAGACCATTGGGGGTCTGGTATTCTCTCAACTAGGTCACATCCCCCGACTTGGAGAGTCTATCCCACTCCAAGGAGAAAAAATAACTCTGGTCGTCACCAAAATGCGGGGGAGACAGATCCTTAAAATAAAAATGATCCTTCCTTTCGAAGAGTATGATGAGCAGGATATAAGCGGGGAATGATCCCTTTATTTTTTTAAAATCCTGCATACATTTTTTTCCACCTTTCCACGATCCTGTAACGGGGATTTGCTTTCAGGATAAGGTCTCCAATGACCTCTGGATCGTCGGGAAGATGATACGTGCACACAGATATTTTAGGTCCCTGGTTTCTAAGTACGTCTTGTGCTCCGGCAAGCATCCTTCGCTCAGACCCCTCAACATCTGCTTTTATAAAATCAACGGTAAGAGAATTTTCGGTACAAAATTTATCGATCGTGGTCACAGGAACTGTCTCTAGTCTGCCTTTCTGATCCAAAACCATGGATGAACCGATCAGCGTATCCATGAGGATCGTAAATGTTGCTTTGCCTGGTGTATCGCTCACTGCGTAAGGAACGACCGTCACGTTTTTGGCGATATCAGGATTCAGTTCAAGTGTTTTCTGAAGAATAACCCTCGCCTCATGGATCGGTTCGAATGCATAGACCTCGGCACCTCTGGATGCCGCAAGAATAGAAAAAACGCCAAAATTTGCGCCGCAGTCAAACACCACGTCACCGTCTTGTATTCTTACATTTTTCCACTCGTACGGTCCTTCGTCGATGTAATGATATCTTCCAAAAAGAGCAGGATAGAGAATATCTCCTATCTCCATAGCATAATATGCTTCATCCCGGGTAGGATGCTTCTCATGGGAAAGAAGAGGAAGCCTGAGCCCTTCTATTTCAAGACAGTCTTTTGAGCGATTATAGAACTTATCGAAAATCTTCTGATATTGGTGCCGATAAAAATCTTCGGTCCTATTGTTTTTTGTCAGTTGATAACGCAGAGAATCAATAAACGGGATCTTAGACATCTTTGCACATCACTTTTTTGTTTGCCGCCTCTCGTTTAACAATCAGGAAACTGGCAATGAGTCCTATAATGATGTTTGAATAATAGAGTATCATTCGCTGAAGGACAACAAAAAGTCCGATAACTGAACTTGGGATGATCATGGAGTAAAACCCTGCATACGCAAGCTCCGCGATCCCTGAAGCCCCTGGGGTAAGTGGAACCATCATAATGACCGCGATGATCAACTGGAACACGATTGATAAAAGTACATTTGGCGGGTAACCGAGTCCCATCAAAATGATCGAGGCGACCGCATATTCGCATGCCCACAGTCCAAACGTTAGAGCAAATCCAACCAACAATCCCCATTTTGCCTTACCTGCAAAGAAACGGAACGTATTGTAGAACTGGTCGACCCCCTCCACGATCTGTTCGGTAATCTTTTCGATCTTTTCGGCGTTCATTTTTTTCATGAATAGCCCCCCGATCTTCAACGCGACTTTTTTAATAAAAGCAGGCTTTCGCATTATTATGACCAGGAGGATCAAAAGCCCGGTGAAAAAACCTGTGCCAAGCCATGCTGCGATGATCAGACCTTCCGGAAGTTCACCATTACTGTAAACAAGGGAAAAGAGTGTCATAGCAAAGATCACTCCAAGGACCATGAGAACTGCCTCCATAAGTCTTTCGATCAGTACCACCGCAGTTGCATCTGCCAAAGGTACATCTGCCTTGTAGAGTTCATGGACCCGAACGGGTTCACCTCCTATCTGCGAGGGCGTGATGGCCGCTATAAGCTGTCCAGCACAGACCATGTTCAAAGAATGACGAAACGGCACTTTGTATCCCAAAGACCGACACATCACCAGGATCCGTGCGGCCCAAAAACCCATCGCAGCCATATGGATAATGAATGCAAGAAGAAGATAGAATGGATTCAGCTGCTGAATAGCAACGATCGTGTCCTCATTGAACGTCAAGATTATGACTATCAGGAGAACCGCGAGTGAGAGCCCAATAGAGAGCCAGAAGAATTTTTTCTGCTTTGAATCCATTATGTTCAATAACCGTTGATTGCTGAGAATTTATATTTAGAGGTTTATTGGCTCCTTTTTCTGAACCTTTGCCTCACGACGGACGATGATCATGCTTGCAACAAAACCGATCACGAGGTTAAAGTAATACATGATCAGACGCCACAAGAGAACAAACACACCTAGCAAGGCGGTTGGGATTATCAGGGCAAAGAATCCTGCCATGGAAACCTCGGCGACTCCGACCCCTCCTGGGGTGAGCGGGATCATCATGATCACCGTAATGAGGATCATGAAGATGAATGCGAGGAGGAAGTTTGGCGGCAGTCCAAGTCCGACCATGAGAACGGAGGCAATCATATACTCGTTGACCCAGTAAAGTGCACTGAACACCATTCCGTAGAACATCCCAGTCTTTGATTTCCCAGTAAAGTGTCCGAGAGTTGCATAGAACCTCTCCAGATGAATGTCAATTTTTTTCTGATATTCCTTTACGACATCCTGCGATTTCTTCCGACTAAGCAGAAGAAGCAGTTTATTTACTACTTTATTTGCCCACATCGGGTTTTTGGCAACGATCAGGAATAAGAGGAGAAGAGCCGCAAAGACAAAGGCCGCTATGTATGCGATCACCATGTAGGCTTCGGGGAAGTCAAGGTCTGCAAAGAACATACCGAGAAGAAACACGCTAATTACCGTTCCTGCTGCAAGTATGATCCCATCAAACACTCTTTCCATAATTACCACGGCAGTTGCTTCCCCGCCTGGAACATCGACTCGGGTGAGTTCGTATATTCTGACCGGCTCGCCCCCGATCTGTGATGGAGTGACCGATGCGAGAAACATATTAGAGCAAACCAGATTGAATGAATGGAAAAACGGCACTTTGTAACCAAGCGATCTGCACATGAGCTTGATGCGAAGTGCCCAAAAGGCAAGGGATAAAATGTGCATGGCAAATGCAAGAAAAATGATCCACGGATTACATTTCTGCAGTCCGTCAAGAGTCGAGGCATCAAAGGTAAGGATCAACATCACAAAGAGAACGGCAAAGCTGATTCCTAGAGAAATAAACAGCCATCTCTTTTGTGATTTTTCCATGGTACCTCAGATTATTGATTACACATAGGGTTGATTATGATATATGTTTTGTAGTTGGTTTTTGTTAACCTAGGGTCAAGTTCGTTTCATAAGGGGATATTTATTCAGACATGCAGGTGTAATAGATATACATATTATGCGTATTTTGGTAATTGACCCTCGTTTTGGTGCCGCAGGCGACATGATTCTCGGCGCGTTGCTCAGCCTTGATGCAGATAAACAGTCCGTCCTTCGTTCAGTCGCCTCTGTATCCACGCCAGATATTTCCATCGTGGACCGAGCAGGGATATCGGCGACGTATGTCAGAACCAATACGAAAAAAAGCACACGGACCCTTCATGACGTTCTCGATATTATCTCTAAAGCCGATGCATCCGAAGAGGCAAAAAAAATCGCAGATCGTGTTTTTACCAGGATCCATGATGCAGAGGCAAAAGTTCACAAGACCGATCATGTGCATTTTCATGAAGTTGGGGCAGATGACGCGATTTCCGACATCCTCGGCTCGATCACGGCCTTCCTATCACTGAACGTGGATGCAGTTAACATTCTCCCGGTATCTACTGGAATGGGGACCGTCTCTTGTTCGCATGGAATAATGCCAGTTCCCGCCCCGGCCACGACTGAGATCCTCAAGGCATCTGATCTTTCCGTATCCTTCGGCCAGTTTGAAGGTGAACTCTGCACTCCTACAGGAGCTGCCTTGCTCGCTACATTCCACGAGTTCTTTGGGACAGAAAATCGGGCCGGCAAACTTCTATCTGCAGGATACGGCGCAGGGACCCGTGACCCTTCAGATCACCCGAATGTTCTCTTGGCCTATATCACAGACACCGATGATCAGGGATCATATGTTGATGTGCTGGAAACAAATCTCGACGACATCTCAGGAGAGCTTATTGCGTCCGTCCTTTCAACATTGATGGATGAAGGGGCACGTGACGCCTCGGTAATTCCGATCGTCATGAAAAAAGGGAGACCGGGTCATCTTATCCGGGTCATCTCCCTCCCTGCTGATTCGGCTCGTCTATCGAAGATCCTTGCATGTGAGACCGGCAGTCTTGGAATACGCTGTACATCCATGACCCACCGATTCATCGCGGATCGCTCGATCTCAACAGAACATATCGTGATCAACAACGCCGTATATTCAGTTGACGTAAAGCATGCATCGATCGACGGCCATGTGTATTCCCGTAAAGCCGAGTTTGAGGATCTGCACACCATCGCCCATTCGGCCGGGATCCCTGTCAGAGATGTCAAACGTGTTGTTGAGGAGGACGCATGGAAGACGCCGTAAAAAAAGTATCTACCGGCTCAGATCGGCTTGACGACCTTCTTGGTGGCGGACTCGAGTCACGCGTGATCACCCAGTTTTTTGGAGAGGCAGGCTCGGGAAAAAGTACGCTTTGCCTGATGGCGGCAGTTGAGATCCTAAGAAACGGCGGCGGGGTCGCCTATATTGATTCAGAAGGTTTCTCCATCGAACGATTCTCTCAGATCGCCGGGGATTCGACCCCCGAATATGCCAAACATCTGTATGTTTTTGAGCCATCGACCTTTGCAGAACAGGGTCTGATGATCACAGAATGCGAACGGTTGATCAAATCAGGTACTGCAGGAATGATCGTGCTTGATTCGGCAACCGCTCTTTACCGGATGGAACAGATGAACACGAAGGACGCTCTTAAGATGCTTTCTCATCAGATGATGTTCCTTCTTGGGATCGCCAAGAGATATGACATCCCGGCCGTAATAACGAATCAGGTGTTCATGGATATCGATCATCATCGTCTGAGCGGACTTGGTGGAACAGCCTTGTCACACATCTCAAAGGCGATCATTCGGGTGGAAAAATATGAGGGTTTCAGGCGTGCTGTGATTTTTAAACACAGATCACAGGCAGAAGGAAAATCATGGGATTTTATTCTCACAGGAACGGGCGTGAAGGATCGCTAAAATAAATTAGAAAACTCAACTATTTTTTATTGAATGACCTGTCTCGAACATTAAATCATACAAAATCTTAAAAACAGTGCGAAGGAAGGGATTCGAACCCCAGAACTCCTGAGAGACCAGCCCCTGAAGCTGGCGCCTTTAACCTGGCTTGGCTACCTTCGCTTGATAGTACACAAACGTGCTCTAAGTTATTTGATGTTCTGCTAATTATACGTGCGGTTTTGGTCGCGTCAAACCGAAAGAGAACAGATAAAAAAATGGGTCGATCGACCCACGCGCTACGTTCCACAGTACGGGGTTCGTTTACGCTTCGGTATTTGCTTCTTCGAAGCGTTTCATCTCTCGATCGCGGAGTTCACCGCGTTTGATCTTTCCGGAAAAAGATTTTGGCAGTTCTGCAATGAACTCGATAAGTCTTGGATATTTGTATGGCGCAGTTGTTCGCTTCACAAACTCCTGGATGTCCTTTGCAAGCTTTTCCGTCGGCTGGTATCCTTCATGAAGCACGATGAATGCTTTGATGACCATCCCGCGGATCTCATCAGGCGAACCGATAACTGCACTTTCTTTCACAGCCGGGTGCTCAAGAAGCGTCGATTCAACCTCAAAAGGGGATATTCTATACCCTGAACTTTTTATGACATCATCGTTTCTGCCGATGAACCAGTAGTATCCGTCTTCATCGATCCGTGCCTTATCCCCGGTATAATACCAGCCTTTGACAAACATCGATGCGTTTTCCTCCGGGTTATTCAGATATTCGCGGATGAGTCCGATCGGTCTTGGTTTTAGGGATACCGCGATCTTTCCGATCTCTCCTTGCGGAACCTCCTTTCCGTCATCGTCATGAAGCTGGATATTCCACCCTGGCATCGGTTTACCCATCGATCCCTGCTTCACCTCCATACCGGGAAGCGTTGCAATACAGCAGCAGGTCTCGGTCTGACCATATCCCTCGCGAATCGTCTTCCCAGTTCCTTCGCGCCAGATGCGTATGACCTCTGGATTGAGCGGTTCACCCGCACTTGTGCAGGTGCGCAGTTCAGAGAACGAGAACTTTTTCAGATCGGCGATGATCAGCATTCGGTAGATCGTTGGAGGAGCACAAAACGAGGTAATCCCATACCGTTCGATCAGCGGAAGCAGCTCGGTCGCGTGGAACCTTGTCCGGTAATCGTAGACGAAAACACAGGCGCCGCATATCCACTGTCCGTAGATCTTGCCCCATCCGCATTTCGCCCATCCCGTATCCGAGACCGTGAAATGAACATCCTGTTCGGTGAGATCATGCCAGAACTTCGCCGTGACCGTCTGCCCGAGTGGGTGAGCATGATCATGCAAAACCATCTTCGGATCTTTTGTTGTGCCTGACGTGAAGTAGATGAGCATCGGGTCGGTAGAAAGGACCCTTCGCCCGACTGAACTTACCAGTTTCGTTGAAACTGGTGCCGGATATTTGAGCTCATTTTGATAGCCGATCCATGGTTCAGGAAGCTTTTGACCCGGCTTATCATCAACGGTCATGCGAAGCTGGAGGTGGGGGCACTGGATCGCGACCTCATCCACTTTATCCATATTTTCGCTATCGGTGATGACCATCTTAAAGCCACCTGCCTTAATGCGGTAAGCAATATCTTTTACCGTGAGCATGTTGGGCGATGGGCTGAAAACAGCGCCGAGCTTCATGATCCCCAGCACTAAGATCCACCATTCGGGAACCCGTGGGAGCATCAGAAGAACACGGTCACCTTTCTGGATGCCGAACTTCATCAGGATATTTGCGGCCTCGTTTGAGTGGATCATCAGATCCCAGAAGGTGTATTTCTTTTCCTCACCGTCCTGGTTTGTCCATATCATCGCAAGATGATTACGGTCACGTTTTGCCCAGGCGTCAATGACGTCAAACGCAAAATTATAATGTTTGGGGACGTCGATGGAGAAGGTCTTGTAGGTTTCTTCGTAGTCTCCAATGTTGCCTTTCTCTTCTGTCATAGCGATATCTGTTAACATATTAACGTTATTCTATAATTAACGCATTGATAGCAAAGAGTCACTGGGTGTCTATTCAACTATTTTTCCTTTTTCCGGGATGTCAATGTAGGATATGTAGGGTCTATGTAGGATGACCCTACATCATTCTAACTATAATTTGAGCTTTGTTTTTTAATTTAACTCGAATTTAGAGGTTTATGTAGGCATGTAGGATGAAAAGGGTCTAATGATATAGAGAAAAAAGATAAGAGAGATATCCTCCCATACGTAACGGACATCGAGTTCTCCCTACATATCCTACATGGTGGCAAATAGGGGTTATTTTTAAAATCTGATTGTTTTAATGGGGATTTTCCCTACATTCCTCCCTACATAGATCCTACATCACCCTACATTAGGATCCCCAGAAAAAGAGAAAATGTAAAAAAATAGGAAAAAATAGTTTAGATCTATTCGGGTAAGAAAAACGGACTTCTCTTCTTCACCGCAGCTCCGATCGCTGCTTTCAGTTCTTCTCCGTGAAGTCCCCTAATAGAGACCTCATTTCCAGTTCGAAGAAGGCAGGGTTTCAAAAGCCCGTCAGAGGTGACCCGAAGCCGATTGCAGTTTGCACAAAACTCCGGGTTGTGCATAGGCCGAACGACCTCTACAAGTGCTCCGTCTACCAGATATTTTTTTCTGTGATGCATATGCCGGGTCGTAATCTGAGATGAGTGTTTGGCGAACTCCCTCTCAATATCTGCAACCAGTTCGGCATTTCCATGGACCGCCGGATCCATACCGTCCGTCCATCCGTTGATGTCCATCAGCTCGATGATCTGCAGGATCAAATTCTGCCCGCGTGCACGGACAAAGGACAAAAAGTTATCGATCTCATGATCATTCATTCCTTTCAGCACGACCATGTTCAGTTTCACTGGAGTGAGACCTGCCGCCAATGCCGCATCGATCCCTTCAAGAACATCTTTTAAACGATCTTTTCCCGCGATTTTGATGTATGTTTCCCTATCCAGAGTATCCAGACTTACATTTACCCGGGATAGGCCTGCTGCTTTTAGCTGGGTCGCGAGTTTAGCGAGGTGTGTGCCGTTCGTTGTAAGTGATACCTCGATATGAGGAGGGATGGATCGAATGATGTCCAAAATATCTGGGCGGAGAAGAGGTTCTCCACCGGTAAGCTTCATGGTCTTGATCCCAAGCTCAGCAAAGACGCCGATCAGTTCTTTGATCTCCTCTTTACTCATTTGAGCCGCGGAATCATCTCTCGTACATCCGTTTTCTCCTTCTCCTTCCCGGTGGCAGTAAATACACCGAAGATCACACGAACTCGTCAGCGCTATCCTGACGTTCGATATTTTTCGGTTGTATGTGTCGGTAAGAAGATCACTCGAGTCTCTTTCTATCGTCATTCCCATCACCTATGAAGTTCTTTGCGATAATATAGCATTCGGTACTTCCCTTACGGGTCGCCGTAGCACGTATCACACGAACTGAGTAAAACTGCACCTTCACAAGCCCGAGGAGTTCGTTGAAGTCGGAGCCTTGGAAGGATTTCATGACCATGTTTCCTCCCTGTTTAAGGACAGTGCATGCGAAGTTGAGGGCCTCCTCGTTTAGAGCCATGATCCGTGCCTGATCATAGGATTTCGCTCCTGATAGATTAGGGGCCGCGTCACAGACCACTACGTTCACTAACGGCATTACCTCTCTGATTTTTGCCTGAGTGGCAGGTTCCGTGAAATCCCCAACAATGGTCTTGACATTTTCAAGAGACATGATGGGGTTCAAGTCAACGCCGCAAAGCTCACCTTCGGTCATAGATTTTAAAACCTGAAGCCAGCTACCGGGTGCCGCGCCAAGATCCAGCACATTGTCCGTTGGCCGGATCATCTTGAATCTTACATTGATATCTATCAGTTTGTATGCAGATCGAGCTCTATACCCATCCTGCATGGCTTTTTTATATACATTATCTTTTGTCCATTGCGATCCCATGTGCAATTCCTCCCAATCTTAACATATATCTTATATGAGTGCGGATATAATTATACTATTAAAGTTTGTCATGCTGGTATAAGAGAGTGTGTCAAGAGGTTATACTAATGTTAAAAGCAACCATTGAAGCAGATATTTTCCGGGAGACCATAGATGCGGTTTCAGCACTGGTGAACGAATGCCGTCTTCACGTTGACGAGAAAGGGATCAGAACGATCACGGTGGATACCTCCAACGTGGCGATGGTCTCTTTAGATCTCTCTGCAGCTGCGTTTATAACATTCGCAGCAGAACCCTGTGAAATAGGTCTCGATATCGAAAAAATCAGGTCGATGATGTCCATGATCGGAAAAACGGACGTCGTTTCCCTTGAACTTGATGACTCGGGTAAAAAGCTTAAGATCAGTTTTGGCGGATATGAATATTCGATAACCCTGCTTGATACCAAGACGATCAGAAAAGATCCAAACGCGCCAAACCTGAATCTTCCTGCGACCTTCGAGGTCCCGGGCACGATGTTTTACGATGCTATCAAGGCATCCGCGATGGTATCCGATAAAATATCTCTCGCCATTTCAGCTGAGAGCTGTGTGTTCACGATGAACGCTGACGGAGATTCTGACCGGATAAAACGCGAACTTGTTGGCGAGGATATCCACTATATCACCTGCGCAGATGCAAAATCTCTCTTCTCTCTGGATTACCTGAAGGATATGGGTAAATCTATCAGCCGCGCAGACAAGGTCCAGATACGTTTAGGAAACGATCATCCGGTCCAGTTCTCCTTCGTCTATGCGGGCGGTAAGGGGAGTGTGGGCTATCTGCTTGCTCCGAGGATCGAGGCAGATTAACCGTTATGCGCACGTCCGTTGAAAAGCGGGATCTGGCTCATTATCCTTTTTTACCTGAAGCACAGGGGTTGCTTGCATCTCGCGGGATCAAAGTATCTGGTCTATCGAGTTCAAAGATCGGCAGTTCCTATTTAGATCAAGCAACCGCGCGTGTTATACTTGCACTTGACGGAAAAACCGTTTACCCTGAGTCGGAAGACGATGTGGTTTCCGATATCATAACCTATGTTCTTGCAAGAGTTCTGGTCTCCTCGACGAAGGATAAACGAACGATCGATCGGCTTTGTAAAATGGAAGCCAGCCGCGCCTATGCCTATTTTCATATCGAGGAGAATGAACTTTTAAAAAAGCGGGTGTGCGAAGAGCTGGGTCTTGAGCTGGGTGACGGCTCGCTTCCGGTGATCCGGTATATCGGGCTTGCTTCCCGCGTGCGTGATCCAAAATGGCGGCTGATCAACCGGGTGGTGGATAATGGCAAGGTGTCTGTTTCTTCTGATGAGATGGATGTTTTGATCGCCGAGAGGATACGGACGATCCTCTCTTCGGGTCTGCCGCTCGAGATCCCTGAATCGATCGCAAGGGAGTATCTTCCGTGGAGTGATAAGATCATGGCGGCGGTTCAGGAGAGGACACTCGTTGAGTTTGGGGCGATCGATGAGTCGGCGTATCCTCCCTGCATTCAGTCTTTGATCTCAGCTGCATCCGCCGGGGTCAATCTAACTCACTCCGGACGGTTTTCGATGACGGCATTTTTGCATCATGTGGGTATGAACGGTGAGCAGGTCTCGGGTATCTTTGCGCGAAGTCCTGATTATAATCCAGATATGACAAATTATCAGGTCGAGCACATCCTTACCAATGAATATACTCCGCCTTCGTGTGCGACGATGCTGACGCATGGGGTATGTGTGAACAAGGATAGGCTTTGTGAGTCTGTGTCTCATCCGCTGAACTATTACCGCTCGAAAAAGAAGATGATGGAAAAAATGCGGATGAAGGAAGAAGCCATGGCAAAAAAAGAGGAGGGTGCGGCAGTTGAAAATCCGGGACCTCATACGACCGAGCCATAAAGACAGTCGGTATTTATAGGTACAAAAAACCTATCTTTTGATATGAATTTCGGGACTCTTGAAGATATTGAGACACGCGGGAAAACGGTTCTTGTCCGTGTGGATTTCAACTCCCCTATAGATCCTTCTTCAAATACTATTTTGGATGATAAACGGTTCCGTGAACATATCCCCACGCTGAAGGCACTGGAAGATTCCCGCATTGTGATCCTCGCGCATCAAAGCCGGCCAGGTAAGAAGGATTTCACCACCCTTGCCGCCCATGCGGATAAACTGGAACGTCTGTTGGGTCTTCCGGTCACCTATGTGGATGATATCTTTGGAAGCTGTGCAAAACGTGCGGTTCGGGATTCCCATCCGGGAGATGTAGTTCTGCTCGAAAATGTTCGATTCTCGGCTGAAGAAAATCTGACGATGAAGCCGGAGGATGGAGCAAAGACCCATCTTGTCCGAAAACTTGCTTCCATGGCGGACGTTTGCGTTTTCGATGCATTTGGCACAGCACATCGGTCACAGCCGACGATCACGGGACTTCCTCATGCTATGAAAACGGTTGCCGGTCTTCTTATGGAAAAAGAGGTCTCAATGCTTTCACGGATCTTCACCACGGCTCCAAAACCGGTGACGTTTGTTCTGGGCGGCACGAAGGTCGACGATTCCATAGCAGTTGCAGGAAATGTTCTGACGAATAAAATCGCCGACAAAGTTGTCGTGATTGGTGTGGTGGCGAATGTGTTTTATCTGGCGAAGGGTATCGACATTGGCGAACCTTCAAGAAACCTGATCCATGCTCTGGGGTATGATGATGAGGTGGCCAAGGCGAAATTGATTCTTGACTCTTATTCTGATAAGATCCTTATCCCTGAGTATGTGGCAGTGAAAGAGCATGATGAACGAAAAGAGTATCCGATTGGCAAGATCCCCGAAGACTGCCCGATAATGGATATGGGTACTGAGTCTATCGTGCAGTTTTCAAAGGAGCTGAAGAAGTCCGGATCGATCGTGCTCAATGGGCCGGCGGGAGTGTTCGAGGATGTGAACTTCGCGTCGGGTACGTTTGAACTTTTACGTGCAGCGGCAAATGCGGATTTCTCTGTTTGCGGCGGCGGACACACGGCGGCAGTGATCGAACAGCTGGGTCTGGAGCCTCAGTATTCTCATCTTTCGACCGGCGGCGGCGCCTGTATCGAATTTTTAACAGGAAAGAAACTTCCGGCGATCGCAGCACTGGAAGAGTCCTGGAAGAAATACGGGAACTGATTCTCTTTTTTTTATTTTTGTTGTTTTGCAGATTCTTTAGTCTCTGATGATGATCTGTGTTGTCTGCTCTGCCAGTTTTTCGTCGGCTGCGTTGTACACTTTAAGGTTAATATTGATCGAGGATGTTCCTGCAGTATTGAGATAGATTTTCGAGAAACCTCCCTGGTATGTGTCGCCGCTATTGTAATGTGTGCCGCCTCCACTATTACTTCCACCAACACGGAATTTGGTATCACAGGTGAACTTAATAGAAGCGGCCTCTGCTTTGGAATTTAGATTTATTTGAAGAGCAGGATGTTCCACTCCGACTATTTTGATAATTCTCCCGCTAATATCTGTCCTCCAAACTTCGGCGGATAGTGTTCCAATGAGGTCTATGTGATGCCCTATATCTCCTGTTCCTACCAGAGATTCTCCTCCGATTTTATAATTGCTGAGATATTTTACGATTTTATCATCCGTTATCTCCTTAAATATTTTTATTTTTTTCTGGACTGTTGTTTTGGTTTTACCGTCCTTATAATATGCCGTATATGTGATCACAAAATCCTTTTCCAATAATACTCCGAATGCCTCAGGGGGATATCTATACTGTATCTGATTTATTCGTTCGTATAATTTTTGAGTGGGCGTTCCGGCATATCCATAATCAATCATCCAGTGATCGATGATATTAATATCCAAGTAGGTGGTGGTGTCATTCAGGGTGATATTTCTTGATTTCCAGATATCACACTTAACCTCAAGGAACAGTTTTTGACCACTAACTTCCAGTATCGTTTGTCCCTCTGCTTCCACATTCATGGTTTTGGTAAAAAGCACCTGCGTCGTTCCATCAGCAAAAATCCCTGTTACGGTAATAAGATAACTCCCTTTTGGAAATCCTGTTTCAAATCCGATAGGGATTATTTGCCCTTCAAAAAATGGTTCGTGTGCTGGATCCAGTGTCCCTGTGCTTATACCGGTCGGTGTTTTTACTGAAACAACAAGGTCTTTCAACTCTGCTTTTTTATCGAGGCGCCAGAGGTGTAGTGTCAGAGGTTCTGCGGTATTACTCGTCACTTCTGCTGTAAGATACACCTGTTTTGCTTCAGATAGGTCATTAGAAAATCCGAAAACAATCAGGGCTGTTCCTCCGATCAGAACCATAGTTAAAAAGACGAGCAGTATAACGCTTATTACTGGTGAAACTCCTTGGTCTGATCGCACTGTTTACAAATCCATTCCCTGCGCGGGTAGTATATAGTATAACAATACTTTTGAAGGGTGAAAACGGTTTCTGTCTGCAACCTTTTCCCTCATCCAGAATATTTTTTAGATTTCTTTGGCTTTTATGTACCCCCATCGTGTTTCTGTGCTCTCAACGGATGCAATCCCGCTCCTGAATCTGAATTTATCAGCGTGGGGATGAAGTTTTCATCGAGGTTTACATCAGACCTTTATGTTCCCACGACCAACTTCTATGTATTATGGTGCAGTCATACGAAGATATGTTAAAGACCGCGTACTCTGGGATAGGGGAGCCGACGGAGACCGGTGAACGGTTCGTTATGCCTAAGGCGAAGATCTATATTGAGGGCAAAACGACCGTTCTTGAGAATTTTTCTGATATTATAGGTTCATTGAACCGTGATAAGGATCACTTCATGAAGTTCATTCTTGGTGAACTTGGAACAGCCGGAAAGATCGATGGAAACCGCGCGGTGTTCAATGGAAAGTTCGAACAGGCACAGTTCGACGCGATCCTCGATGCATATGTCGGCGATTATGTCATCTGTTCCGAGTGCGGCAGACCTGATACGAAACTCGTCAAAGATGATCGTGTACAGATGCTTCTCTGTGAAGCATGCGGATCAAAGAGACCGATCCGTAAGCGAAAAGCAAAGACTGAAGTTCAGGGTCCCGTCATTGAGGAAGGCAAGGAACTTGAGGTACATATCGAATCCATCAGTAAGAAAGGCGATGGAGTCGCGAGGGTCGGCAAGTATATTTTGTATGTTGCAGGAACAAAGGCAGGTCAGAATGTCAAGGTCAGAATCACTCGTATCTCGGGTCAGGTCGCCTTCACCCAGAAACTTCTTTAATCTTTTTTTTTCATTCGTCTACCCTACAATTATATAGTGTCATCCAACGAATGTATATGGGCATGAAGCTGAAAATCATCGAGCTTGAGAAGAATAAAATACGGATCAGTCTGGAGGGTGAAGGGCACACCATGGTCAATGCATGGGTGGACGAAATTCTTGCAGATCCGGAAGTGGATGTAGCAACCTACGTGATCCAATATCAGTTCTCCGATCCCGAATTGCTGGTAACCATGAAGCCCGGTTCAGCAAAAGAGCCGCTCGCTGCTATCCGTGATGCAGCTCAGCATATGATCGATCGTTGCGACGCCCTTCTGGGTTGTCTGAAAAACTAATACTTTTTTTGCCCTTATCCCGAGCGGGGTGGGCGAAGTATTATATTGCTCTAAACCTCATATGATAGAGCACTCAGTTTAGTGGAGCAGTATCTTAGCATATTGCGAGTGTCGACCTGCATTAATACCAGAAATGGGATTTGTGCAGCCTTCTGAAAAGTCAGAGGGAAAAGATGCGGAGTTCTCTGTAGACGTAGCCAAGCCTGGTATGGCGCAGGTTTGCTAAACCTGTGTCCCCCTGGGACTCGAGGGTTCAAATCCCTCCGTCTGCGCTTAACACACGCAACACACACATCTAT
>DALTVX010000132.1 GCA_029987395.1 Methanocorpusculum sp.
AGTCACCATAGTATTTGGAGATGATCTCCGGACCGGAGATGGTGTCAAAGTAGGCTCCTGCCTCATTTGCTACAGCACGGGCGATCAATGTTTTTCCGGTACCGGGTGGACCATAAAGCAGAACGCCTTTTGGCGGTTCGACCCCGAGCTTCTCGAATACTTCAGGATGTCTGAGCGGATACTCGATCATTTCACGGACGAGAGAAAGTTCCCGACCAAGACCGCCGATGTCCTCGTAATGGATGTTCCCCACGGACTTTCCTTTGGGAGCGGCATCACCTTTGTAAACACTTTCTTTGTAGTTGACGGTCGTTTCTGACCCTATGATCGCGACCTCCCCTGGCGATACCTCCGAGACAGCAAAGTCGACGTACTCGGTGTTGTAGTTAGAAAATCCACCCCAACCAGAGATGAACGGGTCCTCGGACTTGGTCTGGAATCCAAAGGTCATGATCTGGCCTTGGGTGATCGGGCGGCCAGCGTAATTTTTTAGGATCGCCTGCTCGAGTGTGCGGCTGTCGAGACGGATACTCTGCGAGATCGGCTGAAGAGTGATCTTTGAGGCGGTTTTTGGAACGACCTTCTGGACCATAACGGTGTCACCGATACCAGCACCTGCTGCCTGACGAGTATATCCATCGATCGCGATCCCTCCTGAGCCGGACACAGAAGAACGCATGACTTTGGCAGCCCCGGTCCGTTTTCCGGTGATTTTGATGAAATCACCGAAATCAACACCGAGTTTTGCCATGACGTCACTGTGAATTTTTGCGTATCCAGGTCGTACGTCATTACGGTCTGCCTCCTGTACGATCAATGAAATTTTACTATTCTCTGACATTTTATCACTTCCTTGGTGGTATATTAGTATGTCATTCACAGGGGCTATTTAATGTATAGTTGGAGGCACAATAAACCGAGGCATTAGAAGATTATTTATAGACGTACAATACATCAAATAACTAAGCGCGCAGAACAAGAATTTATAGCTACCGATTTTTTCGTAGTTTTGAATAGGTATATGTCATATAATGCTCATTACTGTACTGATACAAATGAAAAAAAATATACTTGCGATCCTCCTCATCTTTGCGATCTTTGCACTCTTCGCCTTCCCTGTTGCAGCTGCAGACACTCAGACCGACAAAGTTATTCTGGTTTCCGGCTATGGTTTATCTACCACCACTCCAGATAAAGTAACGATCTCATTTGGCGTTGAGACCATCGACCCAGATGCAAAATTTGCTCAGAACGAAAATGCCAAGAAGATGGATAAAGTGATTGCGGCTTTGAAGAAAGCAGGAATCGAAGACGCCCACATCCAGACCACCGGCTACAATATCTATTCCTATCAGTTGAGCGAGTATAACCCAGGAAACTGGGCGCTTGGAACCACAGTCTACAAAGTAACAAACACCGTCGAGATCATCTCCTATAATGTCGACAAGGCAGGTTCATACATCGATGTCGCCGTCGCTGCAGGCTCAAACAATGTCAACAGTCTCCAGTTTGGCCTCTCTGACGCAAAGCTCATGATCGAGAGAAATGCTGCGATCATCTCAGCCGTCAAATCAGCACGTGCCGATGCAGATTCAGTATCCTCAGCACTTGGTCTGAAGATCTCAGGGACAGGGACGATCACTGTCGGTCAGAACTACACACCGGTATCCTACACGAATGCTGATATTATGATGAAAACAGCCGAAGGCAGCAGTGTTCGGACCCCCATCGAATCAGGCGAGTTAAAAACCACCGCAACGGTTTCGATCGTTTACACCTACTAACCTTCTTTTTTTAGCAATTTTTTATATCTGAGATGATGTGTTTGTTGTGACTTTGCGCAACCAAGAACAGCTCATGTTCCGTCTTTGCAGCCCGGTCACACAAATAATAATCCCATAACAAGGATCAGTGTTGTCGCCCCAATCAGATCGATCGAACTGGTCACAACCGGCACCCCGAAGTTGTCTGGATCATATCCCATCCTATAGGTAAGCACCGCGGTATAATATCCAAGAAGATTCATTGCCGTGATCACGATCATACCGGCGATCACTGACAACAGAAGCATAGGAACGAGCCCGGGAGTCGTGATACCGCAAAGGATCGCAGCATAATGGGCAACGAACCCCATCAGCGGCAGGATCATCAGGGCATACAGATAATTTTCCAGGAAATGTTTCCACACAAGTCCCTGAGGGATGAACTTCGCATCCACAAGACCCATATGCATCTCGGTCCCGATCCTTGAGGTGAGGATCCCGCCGATCGAACCGCAACCGTCCATAAACGGCGAGATCAAGATCAACACCGCGGCAGCAGCGATAAGATCCTCAAGCCCGTTGGTGTACAAAACACCGGCCACTATTCCAAGCAGACACAGAGGGATCAGAAGTGGGAGTCCCTCATGCAGAACATCCTTCATCGTCTTTGTTGCTCCAGGTATCATGACGAGTGCCCAGATGATCAGTGCAAGGACCCCGATACCAAGTACCACGAGCCCGACGACTGGCACCTGCATGATCAAGATAGCGGTGACGACCAAAAACGGAAGCGTCGTGATGTCCCCGATCGTTGTGACCATTGGAGCACCCACCATATCGAGATTCCAGCTCTTTCGGTAACATACCATCGAAAGACCGACGCCAAACGCTGTTACCACGATACCACCGAGTGTTCCGGAGATAACAGAGATGATGATCATCTCAAAGAATCCGATCACCTCTATACCTGTGAGAATACAGATGATCTTTCCAAAGACTGCGAGGACTGCAGAGATGATCACCGTCAGGATAAGTGAAGAACGCAGATTGTCGCCAAGCTCTGTATTTCGTCCGAGCTTTGCCTCGAACGCTCCAAGATGCATCGATGAAGAGAGCCGTGAGGTCAAAATACCAGCTATCGCTCCACGCATATTGATCGACGGAGTAACGAGAACCATAAGACCCGGGATCAGGATCAGGACTTCACTGACCAATCCAAGATAAATACCCGCAATAAATGCAAGGACAACACTAAGTATTAGCGTCCACAGACCGAGAAAAAACTCGGTGTGCCCATGAAGGAGGCAACCCTTCACCTTCCCGGCTATCGCCATCCCCATCGGGGTTCACCTCTTCTAAGCACATAATACTATACATATGGCTCTGAATACGTATGAAGGCTTTGCATTAGGCCATGTCCATCAGATTTTTCACAAATATGGATGAACGATTTTTTTTCTTTCTAAAAAAAAGATGATCTGGCGTGATGCCAAAATCAGTTCTTGAAGCTGTGGATAGGCGCCGGGATCCTGCCGCCGCGGTTAATGAAATCCTCACAGGAGAATTTGTTTACCGGTTGGATAGGGGCATGGCCGAGAAGGCCGCCGAACTCAACGGTGTCACCAATATCTTTTCCGATCACGGGGATGAGACGAACGGCGGTCGTCTTCTGATTGATCATACCGATCGCTGCCTCATCCGCGATCATACCAGCAATAGTGGTTGCTGGAGTGTTGCCTGGGATCGCGATCATGTCAAGACCAACAGAACATACCGAGGTCATCGCTTCAAGTTTTTCGATGGTGAGAGCGCCTCTGTTTACCGCATCGATCATACCCTGATCCTCGCTGATCGGGATGAATGCTCCGGATAGTCCGCCCACAAAGGAGCTTGCCATCACACCGCCTTTTTTGACCTGATCGTTCAAAAGAGCGAGAGCCGCAGTAGTTCCTGGAGCACCGACCGATTCAAGTCCCATCTCTTCCAAGATCTCAGCCACACTGTCGCCGACCGACGGGGTCGGTGCAAGAGATAGATCAACGATACCAAACGGTATCCCAAGTCTCTCAGATGCCTCAAGTGCGACCAGCTGACCCATACGGGTTACCTTGAAAGCCGTTTTCTTGATGGTCTCGCAGAGCACCTCGAAGTTTTGACCGCGGACCGCTTCGAGAGCATGCTTGATAACACCGGGGCCGCTGACACCTACGTTGATGACCGCGTCGCCTTCTGTCACGCCGTGGAATGCTCCAGCCATGAATGGGTTGTCGTCGGGAGCATTGCAGAACACGACGAGCTTGGCACAACCAAGAGAGTTGTTGTCCTTTGATGCTTCCGCGGTCGCAAGAACGATCTCGCCCATCAGTTTGACCGCGTCCATGTTTATCCCGGTCTTTGTGGAACCGATGTTGACGGAGCTGCAGATCCTGTCAGTAGTAGCAAGTGCCTGAGGGATGGAGAGGATAAGATTATGTTCAGCTTTGGTCATGCCTTTGGATACCAGGGCAGAGTAGCCGCCGAGGAAGTTGACGCCGACCTCTTTTGCGGCCCGGTCGAGGGTCTTTGCTATAGTGACGAAATCCTCAGGTGAGTGACAGGCCGGACCACCAATGAGTGCGATAGGTGTTACTGAGATACGTTTGTTAACGATCGGGATACCGTATTCCCGCTCGATATCTTTGCCTACCCTGACGAGATCCTTGCCTACACGGGTGATCTTTTCATATATTCGGGCGTTGAGCCTATCGAGATCGCTATCAATGCAGTCGAGAAGACTGATACCAAGCGTGATCGTTCGAACATCGAGCATCTCCTGCTCGATCATTTTATTGGTCTCGTTTACTTCGAAGATGTTTATCATGAAAGCCCCTTAGATGCGGTGCATTTTTTCAAAGATCTCTTCACGCTGACATCTGATGCGAACACCGATCTCTTCGCCTATTTTTTCAAGATCCTGGGCCATGTCGCCAAACGGCATATCGGCATTTCCCGTATCGACGATCATCATCATATTGAAGTAGCCTTGGACGATCGTTTGTGATATATCCTCGACATTAATATGATTATTCGATAAATAGGTGCATACTTTTGCGATGATGCCGACTGCATCTTTTCCAACGACGGTGATGATTGTTTTGTTCATGTTTTTCTCCTTATGGTTTATTCAAAAAGTTACTTAGCTATTCTGTGTGTATTGACAAATAACTTTGTTTGTTCGAGGAGTAGGAGAACTCAGCACCAGGAGGAAAAGGTGGTCTGACGGATGCGATCAAGAGAGAGATACGGCAGAGCACGTTTCATGACGACACCGCATTCTCGTAGCATGGCAGGATCGGCCACATTGCAGACCTCACGCTTTTTTAAAATAGATGCGGCACTGGCAAGACCGATGCCTGGTACACGAAGGAGTTGAGACTGATCAGCGGTGAGCGGATCTACTTTAGGGAGATTTTGTGCAAGAAGGATCTTTGGATCGGTGTTTTGAAGCATGCCGTTTTCGTCGAATACCAAAGATGTCTCAGCTCGTTCATATCCATAGAGCCCAAGGAGTGCGTCGATCTGATACCATCTGTTTGCACGCCATACTGGAGTGCTTTCATGATTTTCCATAGGTGTTCCAGCAACGGGATAGAATGCGGAGTAATAGACCCTTGCAGGATCGTACTTTTCATAACTGGTCATCACGGTCTGGAAGATGTCAGCGTCCGATTCACCGGCGGCGCCGACGACGAACTGAGTTGAGTGGCGGCCGGGCATGATCTCAGCGAGCCATTTGTGCCGGGTGAGAAGATCGGATGTGTAATTTTTTACGCTGGCGATTTCGGAAAGGTGGGAGGCGCTGGGTGCTTCGAGGTTGATGCTGAGCCGGGTGGCATATTTTGCCATTTCAGAGATATCTGTGCGGTTTGCTCCGGGCAGGACCTTGAGGTGGAGGTATCCGTCGTATCCTGAGTTCCTAAGGATCTTGGCGGTCTCGGTAAGTTTTTCCATACCGTGATCGACGTCGCCGCGGGGGATCCCGGTGCTTAAAAGGAGGCCGCAGACTTTTCCCTGGCGGTGAAGTTCGAGGTAGCCATGAGCGAGCTCCTCGGGTGTGAAGGAGATGCCGGTCTTTTTGGTACAAATACCACAGTAGGCACAGTCAAACGAACAGGTCCCTTCGAGAAGGATCCGCATCGGGGTGCATTGATGCGATGTTCCTTCGTTTCGACCTGTCTGGTCGAAGAATTGAGAGCTGGTTGCCCGCTCGATCTTTTGCATGAGTTCCGACATTCCATGTAAGTATCGGCATGAGGGATTATAAACCCCAAACCGCGCGGTCCGATAGTGCCTCGGGTTTGGTGAAAAAGGGGTATGTCAGTGAGAGAGGTGCTTGCAAAAAAATGAGAAAAATGCAACAAAAAAGCAAGCTGGGAGAAAGTTTGTGACCAAGCGAGCGAAGTGAAGCGGAGAGCAAATCTCTGATTTGTGAACAAACAAGCGAAGCGAAGCGGAGAGCAAATCTCTGATTTGTGAACAAACAAGCGAAGCGAAGCG
>DALTVX010000133.1 GCA_029987395.1 Methanocorpusculum sp.
ATCATGGAGCGTGTTGTCCATGTCAAAAATAACTGCACGCGGCCAAAACTGATTCATAAAAAAAAATTATCGAAGGGCGTACGCGTTTGACGCTTCGAATCCTTCAATATTAAGTCCACGTAGGCTTTTCATCACTCTTTCACGGAACTCAATGAACTCTTCATCAGTAAGCTGTTCAGGGAGCATTCTGTCTGACGAAACACTTCTGAAGATCCAATACACAATTTTGTCAACGACCTCAACCACGTCATCCTCGGATTTTGCTATAAAGAATGTTCTCCCAATTTTTGGGTGACGTCCTCGCCTTCCTCCAAGGGTGATCAGATATCTTGGCTCATCAAAATTGATGAACTGGAATGGGCAGGCATGGATGCAGAAACCACAGAGCATACAATCTTCGTTGTTCAACTGCAGTTTTCCATTGACGATTTTGATCGCATTTTCTCGGCAGTAATTCCCACAGGTTCCACAACCAGTACAAAGTCCCATGTTTCTGATTGGTTTTCTCAGACCAGTGATACCGATCTCATTGAGTCGTTCACTCATGCAGCCGTTGGGGCATGCTGAGACGGCGATCCTAACTTTTACGGGCATCTCCCGTCCAAAGAACTTTTCATCAAGTTTTTTTACAAGTGAAAGTGAGTCGATCACTGCATATTTACAGTTTTGCGTTCCAAGGCATCCTGTGATATTGACGACCTCATCGCGCTCGGCACCTATCGGAGTATTATTTTTATCAAGTGCTTTTGCAAGTTTATCTAGATGCTCCGGGCTAACGTGAAGCAGCTCTATTGTCTGACGTGTGGTGAAATGAACCTCTTCTACGCCGAATTTTCTAGCAATTCTAGCAATTCCGGAAAGCTTATCCGGAGTCATCATTCCTGCGGGTGCCCGAAGACGAACGATATAATGCTCGTTATCTCTCTCTGGGATAACACCGCCCTTTAAGAACACTATTGGTTTTTCTAGATGCATTGTACTTCCTTCATTGGTGAGTAAATCATAAAATGATTCGCTTATTGTCCCTTTCTATTTCGCATACTTTTTCAGCTATTGTTTGTGAATATTTTCTAATTGATTTTGATTAATTATTTCGAAGCGAAAAATATGGGGGCTCATACTCTCATGTAAGATACGGTTAGGGGAACTGCCGTCTTGATCGAGTACAGTGCCATACATCCATTGAGTGCTGCAATACGCAACCCATCAATTTCTTCCTCGGATGCCGATGACTTTACGTTAAATTTGACTCTGTATGCTCCTACAAGGGGCTGGTCTCCAAGATTGAACTGTGCGTGGTAATCAAGATCTGCCTCAACGTCAGTGACAAGTGAATCGATAACGATCCCGCGTTTTGCAGCTGATGTCATAAATGTAGATGATGCACATCCTGCGATCCAAAACAATCCAAATGCCATTGGCGATGGGGATACCCCTGGGCCATCAAAGTTTGGATGAGAGAGAGAGAGTTTAACAGGATGACCAGTGGTTTTTGCTTCAGCAGTGAACTGTGGACCTTTCTCATCGAATTGCCACGTTCCCGTCATCTTTGTGGTGAATAGAGCTTCATTGTCATCTGCTATGATCTCTGATTCGTATTTTTTTACCTGTGCGAGGTCGATATTATTAAGTGGCATGATAATTTTCCATTAAGTGTTGTCTATTTGGAAGGGGTTAGGGTTATGAGGTAACTGTCCTTCTCATCTTGGCTGATCACATCTACTGCATATCCCGATTTTGGAAACGCTCCTTCAACTGTTTTTACCTGTGTTGCCGTACCAATGAAACTAAACGCCCCTTCGTGCTTTTTGAGAGCTACTTTCAACCTGAGCATCAGATAGGTACAGGATTCTTCACGGTAATCGGCAATCATTTGTTTTAACAAATTGGTTCTGTTAGTTCTTAGTGATACTGATTTCCCAAAGACCGTTTTCGATCAATGTGGCGTTACAGTCAAGTTTTTTTATTTCGCAGTATTCTTGAATCGATCCTGTAGCCGCAGGAGCATGATCGCAGAGAATAACGAGTTCATCTCCGCTTGGGAGAGTTTTTAAGGCTTTGTCGACTGCTAAGACGCAGAATGGACAAACTTTTCCGGTGATATCGAGTTTCATAGTGTCTACCTTATATTCCAATGAGCATGAAGAAGTCAACTACCCATCCGAGGATGAATGCAGAGAAAATTAATGCTCCGGCAAACATTCCGATGACAAACCATCCTGATTTGAGATTTCCTTCTGAAGTCATGACGAGTTGCCTGAGTGGGCATCCGCCAAGGAGTGTGCCGATAATGCCTATCAACACGCCGCCGACGAGCATACATATTATCGTTGCTGCCACGGAAAGTCCTCCGGGAGCCCCCGGGATTGCTGTCAAGAGTTGTCCCTCTTGAAGCAACCAGATGAATTTCGGGAATGCGGTTGGTATGATCCAAGAGAAGATGAGATAAAAGACAAATACCGAGACAATTAATCCGATGTATCCTTTCAGAAGGCGTGTCTGTCTGAAAAGAATGAAGTCACGAATGCCTCCTATTGAACAGAATCCCGATCTCTGCCCAAGCCACCCTATGATAATTCCAAGAATGATGGTGACAATTGGAACGAGAATGATTGCAACATCTTTTGAAATTGTTTCCATTTATTCTGCCTCCATTTTCTTAAGTGCTATTTTCACACCAATAAATACACCGACAATGATTGCTATGAGTCCGAAGATCGCAATTAGGTCTCCGTAGCCGATGCGAAGAGCAATACGATATGGGCAGGCTCCCATTAACAGAGCACAAACCATAAAGAAAAATCCGCCAAGAGCATGTTTGACATAGGATTTCGCGTTGCCTTTTTTGAGCCTGAATTCACGATAGGTGAGCGCCGCGGTCGCTGCTCCGATCAGGACTCCAATTATTGTAAGAACTGGTAGGGCGCCTGCGAGGGCAATTGGAGCAGCAAAAAGACTTGTTCCAAAAATGTTGTTGAATGTAACATCAATTAAGTCACGTGTATGGCACGCTACGCAGAACCCGTATGCTACGGGTCCGCCTGCAGGAAAGAGCAGGGCTTGGACAAGGGCTGCCAGAAATCCGATGATAATACCTGCTGTTAGAGGTTTTCGGAGAATGGCATCAATCCCTTTTTTTTCTGATTTTTCTACCATATTCTTATCCTATATGACTCTATTTAATATTAAAGAAATCCAATATATTTATATAGTTGTTTTAAGTTGGAAAAATATATTTTTATTGTTAATATAGTTTACTAAACTTATTTATATGATTGTTTTGCGCGTATCCTTTGTATCAGACGAAAACATCAAAAAATATTTTTTTCAATCCTCTATCTTTCTGAAAAGGCCGGGTTTATTCTTCGAAATCATACATGTTGGACATTTCCAGGAATTCGGGACGTCCCCATATTTTGTACCTGCAGGAATGTCGTGTTTAGGATCCCCTATCTCCTCATCATAGATGTACGCACAGAAAATGCAGATATATTTTGTCATATTATTACTTTTAAATCCCATGAATAAATAATAGTTGAATGAAGATTATTTTTTCCTTTCTTCCATCTCTTCTCTGACTTCATCGATGTACATCACATCTTCACAGTCTTTTCCACAAAGGCAGTAGTCATGTTTATCTACAGCATAAACCGGATAAAGTTTGACATCTTCTGGAATTGGGGACGCGGTAAGGTGTCCAAGATTCAGAAGATCTTCTGGACGATAATTTATTGTCTTGCAGATGTGTTTGAAATCCCGAATATGCGTACGGAGATCACGTGCGTCGTTTCTATCCCACTTATAGATCTGGTGGAGAAGCATGTAGGTATCGCGTTCTAATATGACTTGTGAGAGTTCGTCATTCTGTGAAAAATAAAAGTCAAGGAAGGACCTGACATCTCTGACTTGCTGGGCAGATTCATACGTTGCAGCTCGCATCTCCTTTGCTGTCCCGATCCTGTCTTCATCTGCGAGTTTACCGCCGAGACGGGCCACCTCTTTGGAGATCCCTTTCAGATCCAGTTCAATATTTTCCAAGTCTCCAAGGACATCTTCAAATTTTTTATAGAGCTCGACTCCAAAGAATGCCTCCATATATTCACTCTGCTTAGCCATACTATGTTGTTTAACTGCAAGTTATATAAAGCATTAGCTGTTAGATATTGGACCGAAAAATGTAGTATATATGCATGACTCTTGTATTTATCATTAGGGAGTGACATATACACTAAAATCATGTCTTCATTTTCTGCCGAAAACATCAGAGGCGACTTCCCGATACTTGAGCACCTCATCTATTTGGATAATGCTGCAACCTCCCTTTCTCCAAGGCAGGTCGTTGAAGCACAGATGGAAGCAGAATTTAATTATCGCGCAAATGTGGGTCGTGGAGTTCATCGTCTTGGACGGATGGCGACCCATAAATATGAAAATGCACGTTCTTCGGTGAAATCATTTTTTGGCGGGGAGAATGGAACACTTGCTTTCACCCGAAACACCACTGAATCAGTGAATATCGTTGCAAGAGGACTTGATTGGAAACCAAGTGACAGAATAATTGTTCTGTTACAGGATCATCACTCCAATCTTCTTCCGTGGTTTAGACTCGCCGAAGAGAAAAAAATTGCCGGTGTGGATGTGGTCAATTCTATTGATGGTCACATACGGATATCAGATATAGAGTCATTCCTGACAAAAAATACCAGAATGATTGCTGTTAGTCATGCATCCAATGTGTTTGGAACGGTTGCCCCTGTAGATGAAATAGCAAAAATTTGTCGTGAGCATAATATTTTATTTCTTATCGATGGTGCCCAGAGTGCTCCCCACCTTCCTCTTTCACTTGATAGATTGGGTTGTGATTACTTTTGTTTTTCCGGTCACAAAATGCTTGGGCCGATGGGAATCGGCGGATTATGGATTTCGGAAAAATCTCAGCTGCCGCAACCGTTGTACGTTGGTGGGGGGATGGTGGATGTGGTGTCCGGCCAGACGTTTACTGCCAAATCTTATGCGGCACAGTATGAAGCTGGAACACCCAATGTAATTGGTGCAATAGGTCTTGCCGCCGCCACTCGATATCTCTCTGATCTGGGGATGGAAAATGTGGCGAGTCATTCCTCCTCCCTTGCAAAAAAAATGGTGAAAGGACTATCCTCAATTGCCGGTGTCAACGTTTACACTCCCCTTGATGCCCAGTTGATCGGTACTGTGTCTTTTTCAGTTGCGGGTTTTCATCCTCATGAAGTTGCTCATTTCCTTGATGAAGCTGCAGGTATCATGGTTCGTTCCGGTGAGCACTGCTGTCAACCTCTTATGCAGAAACTTGTTCCCACCGGCGGTGGGACGGTTCGTGCTAGCACGTATTGTTATAATACTGATGATGATATCGAAATGCTGATTGCTACTGTCGAAGAAATCGCAGGTATGGTGAAATAAATGTCAAAACATATTGATGAAAAACCAGTTCAGGTGGTGGTAAACGGAAGAGTTGCCCTTATGCTCCTGACAAATGCAGAAGATCCGATTCATCTGGTGATCGGTGCTCTTTACACCGAAAAAATCATATCATCTTATTCTGAGGTAGAATCGATCCAAGTAGATGAAACCCTAGTCAGTGTCGTAACGAAAAATCCGTTTTCGATTTTGCTTTCGAGAAAAACCGTTCTCACTGGTTGTGGTGGCTCCTCTTCATTTTTGGATACTGGAAAACTTGATCGTGTGATCTCGAATATTTCTGTTGAGGATGTGGATCTAAATGATCTGGCGGCGAAACTTCCAAAAACCACCTGGTTCTCAGGTATACTTGTTGACACATCCGGGGTCCTCACCGAGGTTACAGATGTTTCGGCACAGAGTGTAATGGATCGAATGATTGGTTACGGACTCACTCAAGGAATATCATTTTCTGATACTCTTGTGCTTCTGAAAGGAAACATCAGCATAGAGTCCATGAGAAAAGCTGTAATCGCAGGTATCCCTATCGTGTGTATACATGGCGAGGTGACACAACCAGCTCTCCAGACTGCATCAGATTCGGGGGTATTGCTTCAGATGATATTTTAATATTTCACACTGTGAGATGTACATATAATCAAAGTCCCCCCTCAGGAAATAGTGTGGGAAATTATCCCCAAATTTGCTGAGGAAATCAAATTCTATTTGGTTACTGACGATGAACTGGAAACTAAATCTCGCATTATCTGCCACTCACTCAGCGGGTGGGATGAATGCCATTCTTCCTCTGAATAAAACTAAAAAACCTCTAAATTTGAAAAATTAGTTTGACATATATTAGGGTCATACTCATGATAGATCGTTTTATTGATGGGAAAAACATTTCATGACCTCTATTACGATTTGAATATTGGTATTTTTCTAAGATCGCCTAGTCTTTTTTGATCAGTGCAAGAAATTCATCCGGCGAATCAACCGCACAAACTTTGTCCCGTTTATCCAGTGAGCCGTAGGTTGCATGTACTCCTTTCATACCCAGCTCTCTTGGAGGTTTGACATCCCGGTTCTTTTTGTCACCGATCATCACCGTCTCCTCTGCTGAAACACCCAGTTCCTCCAGTGTTTTCAAATACACCTGCGGGTCTGGTTTTTTCACCCCGAATGTTTCGGGTGTGACGAGAAGTTCAAAATATTCCCCATACCCAAGGGATGCCATACGTTTTTCCATATCCTGTCGGTCAGCATTCGAAATAACGGCCAAGCGTACTCCAGCGGATCTCAACTCACTCAGTAATTTTTTTGTTCCGTCAAATGGTGAAATGCAGGCAAGTTCCAGTGTATGATAAAGCCAGGTACACTGATCAAAATCAGCATCAACCCCGTCTTCCAGATAGAGGGTGACCGTATCTTCTATCATAGTTGGCGAGTTTTTATTCAAGGAATAAAAATGCAGGTCTCCAAACGTTCCGCAGTATGCCATCAATGCGTCTGCTGCACAGATGTGTGCCCTTCGAAGGTCGTGCAGGGTGTTGTCCATATCAAAGATCACTGCACGCGGATATGTTTTTTCAGAGTTCACATGTGTCACAGTCATGTCCGCAGGAGCTGCATTC
>DALTVX010000134.1 GCA_029987395.1 Methanocorpusculum sp.
GAACAAGGCACTTGAAGCTCTTGAGCTTGCACGTGACACCGGAAAGATTAAGAAAGGCGCAAACGAGGCAACCAAAGCCGTCGAGCGTGGAATTGCAGCACTCGTCCTTATCGGCGGAGATGTTACTCCCGAAGAGATCGTTATGCACATCCCCGGACTTGCAGACGAGAAGAGCATTCCATTCGTGTTCATCAGCAAACAGGCAGACATCGGAGCCGCATGCGGCCTTGATGTTGGATGTACTGCAGTAGCAATCGTTAAAGTCGGCAAAGGTAAAGAAATCGTATCAGATCTTGCCGGTCAGATCGCGGCACTGAGAGGATAATTCCATGCCAGATGATGCAACGCCAGCAGAAGTTATTGAGGTCATCGGCCTTACCGGGATGCACGGAGAGGCAAACCAAATAAAATGCCGAGTCCTTGATGGCTCAAACAAGGGGCGTATCATTACCCGTAACACTTTCGGACCTATCCGTGAGGGTGACATTCTGATGCTCCTTGAAACGGAACGCGAAGCAAAGAAACTTTCCAGACGGTGACTTAAATGATGGATACATATATCTGCAGTTACTGTGGAGAGAAACTTGAGCCCGGAACCGGGAAACTCTTTGTTAGAAAAGATGGGACAGTATTTTATTTCTGCTCATCCAAATGCCAGAGCAACTATAAGCTTGGTAGAATCCCCAGACGTGTAGCCTGGACCGCAGCAGGTCGCAAGGCACGCGGTAAGGAGTGATTTGACCCATGGAACGCACCTTTGTGATGATCAAACCCGACGGCGTTCAGCGCGGTCTTGTTGGTGAGATCGTATCACGCTTTGAAAACAAGGGATTCAAGATCGTTGCCGCAAAATTCGGCATCCTTGCAGGATCTGTTGTTGACAAGCACTATGAGGAACACCTCGCAAAATCCTTTTACCCAGGTATGAAAGCATACATCACGGGTGGACCGGTCTTCCGTTTTGTCCTCGAAGGTGACAACGTTGTTGCAACAGTTCGAAAAATGAATGGTGCAACAAACCCGACAGAGGCTAACCCCGGAACGATCCGCGGAGACTATGCACTGTCGATTGGAAAGAATGTCATCCATGCAGCAGACTCTCCCGAGAGTGCAGCACGTGAGATCGGCATTCACTTTACTTTGTCCGAACTTGTATCTTATACTAAGATCAACGAGTCCGAACTCTACGAGTAAGGCCAAATAATTGAGAGCATCTCTCAACCAATCTTTTTTGTATTGATCCGTTCAGTAGCTTTATGAAGAAAAACCTGGTGCAAGCCAGCGTTTAATAAAAAAGAAGAGTTAATTTTTGAGATAGTCATATGCCGAAAGAAGAGCTTTGACTCCTTCGCCGACCGATGACGCGATCTGTTTTGCTTTGATGGAGGTCGCGTCCCCTGCTGCAAAGAACCCGGGCACATTGGTTTTGCAGTCGATATCAACAATGATCTCCTTATCAGGAGTCATGGCAACGAGTCCGTCAAACATTGCGGTATTTGGATCAAAACCGATCCCTAGGAAGACACCGTCGAGAGGAAGTTTTTCTTCGCCTTTCCCAAGAAGTGCAGAGATGCCCTGAGATTTTTTCATAACCACATACTCAAGAAACTTACCGCCGCCAAATTCGGTTGCGGTATATCCTTTATGCACGACGATGTTCTTCTTTGTTTTGAGCCGCTCGATCAATACCTTATCCGCCTTGAGATCACTGCGAACGATCAGGTGGATCTTTGCTGCGATATCACTGAGTTCAAGAGCCATTTCAACGGCAGTGTTCCCGCCGCCGATGATCCCCACCACTTTGTTTCGATATAGCGGCCCGTCACAGATCGTACAGATAGCAATACCTTTCCCAAGGTATTCACCCTCACCTTTTGCTCCAGAGAGACGGGAGGACCTCCCAGTGGCCGCTAAAATAGCCTTTGCAGTGTAGTGGTTCCCATTGAGTGTTTCAATAGAAAACATATCATTCGTTTTGGAGACCCCGGTCACCACATCCTCAACAAAGACGGCCTCGGATTTTATGGTATGATTATAAATTTTAGTTATCAGATCACTACCGGAAATATCAGGAACACCAGGATAGTTTTCGATAACATAACTCTGATTCACCATACCGCCGATCGCTCCGGCTATCACGATCATATCCATACCTTTGCGGGATCCATACATGGCGGCGGAAAGACCACCTGCCCCTGCCCCGATCACCACGAGATCATGATATATAGAGATCTTGGGAGTCGTCTTCACGAGCGCCGGACCTTCAAGAATCTCCATCAATTTTGTAAAATCGTCACCGACAACCACCTTGTCACCATCGATGATCGTGACAGGAACGCCCCGCTGACCGGATACCTTGATCATATGAGCTGCAGCTTTAGGATCAGCCCCCACATCTACATTGGTATAGGCAATATTTTTATTATCAAGGCGCGTTTTCAATGCTTTACAATGGGAACAACCCGGAAGCGAATACACAACGACTTCATGAGACATAACAGTCTTTCTGACGCCTGGGAATTAAAACTGTTGGTTCATGACAACATGCTCTGTATGAAAAAGAGAAAGAATTAATGATATTTTTTGATTTTCGTGCCGTCTGAAGAGACGAAGGCTTCGTCCATCTCGAGCGGGGTCAGTGTGTCGATTTTTTTCACACCTATTGCATGAACAACGTAGTTTCCTGCAAAGGCATATCGCTTGACGACCATGCCAACGACCTCAATATTATCGCCAATACGAATATCGATATCGAGAGGAGTCGAACGCTGAGCAATCACCGTTCCCGAACCATCAAAGATCTTATAGCCAGGGCGATTGATGAATCTGCCCTTCAAGCTCTGGACAACACCTTCAACTCGTACAGGTTTTCCCTCCATTGGACGACCGATCTGTTTTATGCGACAGGGTTTTGATGCAGCTTCGTATTCCGGAAGAAGAGTGACATACTGTCTTCCAACACTGTAACTGTTAAAGAGAGGGATCACAAGCAAAAAGAGAGAGAGCGGAACTCCCCAATAAATGAACATGGGATCCTTGGTTGCAAAAAATGACCAGACAAAGAGTGCGAGGAAAAATATGACTACGATATAATGCATAGGGGCCAAGCTGATTTTTACACCTTTTATTTTCATAAGATACACCGGTCTTTAGTGATAGTGATATTTCTTAGGTTAAATATATGCATGTATTGCAACGAAGAAAAAAAAGAGATGGTTTGATAAGAGACGTGAGGATCACGCCGATCTTATCTTATTTTGTTTCACACAGTGCACAGATTTCTGACTTGTAGCAGTAGTAGTAGATGATTGCCATGAAGAGAACAGCCCCAACAATGTTACCAAGGGTTGCCCAGATGATGTTGTTTGTCCACATACCGATCCAGTTCAGATTATCAACAGTGACTCCGGTGAATCCGTTTGTGATGATTGCTGCGGGGATGAAGTACATGTTTGCAACACAGTGTTCATATCCAGAGGCAACGAAAGCCATGATAGGGAACCATACACCAAGCATCTTACCGATTACATCGTCAGCTGCGAGGGCAAGGAAGAGTGACAGGCAGACGAGCCAGTTACAAAGGATTGCTTTGAAGAAACAGGAAAGAATACCCATTGCTCCAGTGTAGGAAACTTTTGCAGTTCCAATGGCAATTGCACGGATACCAAATGCAGTCACTGTTGCGACACCAGCTGCGCTCCAGGAAGTATATGGACCATAGCTGACAAGGAATGCCATGAAGATGGATCCAATAAGGTTACCAACGTAGACGACGACCCAGAGATAAACGAGTCGGCTAATGCCCATATGACCCTGAAGGACTGCCATTGGGGCAAACATTGCATCGCCGGTAAAAAGTTCTGCACCGGTTAAAACGATGATGATTAAACCGATCGGGAAAAGCGCACCAGTAACAAACTGACTGATACCTGCGCCGAATACTGCGGCGACGCCAGTTGATCCAACGGTCGCAAGGGCAGCACCCATTGCGATATATGCACCAGCAAGGAAAGCACGAACCAACATATTGAGTGCTGGAAGATTAGCTTTTGCTTTGCCGGCCGTTCCAATTTTGACGCAGACCTGCGCCGGGTTGAATGTGACCATAAATAAACACCTCACAATCCGATCAGGAAAATACCTAACCGCATTGCGCTATTTTCTGATTGGAGTAGTTTATATTTAAATCATACCAATTGACACGAAGAATCATGATAAATGAAAACAGTGTTAGAAGAGGCCAATCAAATAATACACATATACTATTAATATTTATTAATTAAATCATATTAACTAAGCCGGTTTTTTTGAATGCGCGTATTTACGCAAATTCTTGAACATTTTATTGATCCCTACCTTAGTATCGAGTGTCGCCCCACAGGTGACCTAATAATAGGCTAGCCAATAGACCCCGCTGGCATCCGGGAGCAAATGCACACCAACTATCTGTAAAAAAACAAGACCGGTTTTTCGCCATATGACTTCATATGAGCATCGTACGCTAACATTAAAAGTTTGGAAAAACCACTCCATAACAATGAAGAGAGTATCCAATCCATATATGATAATGCACGCAGAGGAGCACCCATGAGATTTCTAAAACTAGTTCCTGTTGAGGTAGCAGAAGAGAAACTTCTCTCGCTCGCAAAACTTCTACCGGCAGAGTATATCGCCCTGGACAATGCATCAGGAAGAATCTTAGCAGAACCCATATGCTCCCCTGCAGATGTTCCAGGATTTGACCGCTCGGTAAAAGACGGGTACGCTGTGCGATCAAAAGACACGCTGGGGGCTGCTGAACTGCGCCCAAATCTTTTGCGGATGACAGGGAAAATAGCTATGGGTGAAAACAACTCAGGCAGTATCGGGGAAAAAGAAGCAAAATATATCCCGACCGGGGGTGTGATGCCCAAAGGAGCAGACTCGGTCATAATGCAGGAGCAGGTCGAACTTTCGGGAACAACGCTGCTCGTCAAAGGTTCAGTGAACCCTGGACTTGACGTGCTGAGATACAATGAAGATTTTTCTAAAGGCGAAGAGGTGTTCTCAGCAGGCCACATCATAACAGCACAAACAGCCGGTGTTCTTGCAGCATTTGGACTCGACCCGGTCCTTGTCAGAAAAATTCCGCGGGTCGGGATCATCTCGACCGGAAATGAACTGATATCCCCCGCAAAGACCCCCGAGGTCGGCCAAATACGCGACACAAATACCTCTCTGTTACAGGCATTCGTGACGGAAAATAGAGGGAAGCCGATATTCTACGGTATCATCAAAGACGAGATCGAATCACTTCGGTCGGTACTTGCCAAAGCAGCAGCAGAATGTGATCTGGTCATTCTGTCAGGAGGAAGCTCAAAGGATGAGCGGGACGTTACCTCAAGAGTGATCGAAGATCTCGGAAAGATCCATGTCCACGGGATCTCAGTTGCCCCGGGAAAACCCACCATTATTGGGAGTGTTCATGAAGTTCCAGTTTTGGGTCTTCCCGGACACCCGGCTTCGACCTATATGATCGCAACACTCTTCGTAGGTCCCATGCTTATGAAAATGACAGGGGCAGTTCAAAAAACACAGAGCATAAAAGCCCGCATCTCCACGAGTTTTCCATCGGAGAAAGGGCGGGTCGATCTCGTCAGAGTCAAACTTCTCCCAAACGGCGATATCGAGCCTGTTCTTGGAAAATCCGGGCTATTGAATACCCTCGTCAAAAGTGACGGATATATCAGGGTCCCCGCCGGGCTCGACGGATATGAAATCGGCGAAGTTGTGGAGGTATACGTATGGTAAAACGCTATCTTGACCAGATCACTCTGGAAAAAGCAGTCGAAATGATCCAAAAAATCCCGCCGGTCGTCGGATCGAGACATCTTCCCCTCGACGATTCCTGCGGACATATCCTCGCAGAATCCTTATATGCCAAATACTCTGTCCCGGAGGTACCGACAGCGGCGATGGACGGATTTGCAGTTCGGTCTCAGGAAACCTCATCGGCCGGCGATCAAGACCCGGTAACTCTCACAAATTTTGAGCGGGCCAACACAGGAAATGTCATTGCAAAAGAGTTTGACGCGGTGATAAAAGTTGAGGATGCCTGGTTTGAAGGGGACGATCCAACCAAGATCGTCATCAGAAAAAGCATCAACCCGGGAACAAACGTCCGGCCGATCGGAGAGGACATCAGGAAAGATCAAATGATCCTGCCGGCAGGTTCGAAGATCCTTCCATTCAATATCGGAGCGATCGCGACGTATGGATTCACCTCGGTCAAGGTGAAACGGATCCTGATCGGTATCATCCCTACCGGAACTGAACTGATCACCCCGGGCACGCGGCCTGCTCCCGGACAGGTCGTCGAAAGCAATACAGTAATGGCAGAGGTATATCTGCGGCAGTTTGGTGCCGACATCGTCAGATATCCAGCGGTAACGGACAACAAGGTACTCATTCGGGGAGCTTTAGAAAAAGCAGCCGAAGAATGCGACATCATCATCGTCTCAGCCGGTTCCTCAGCCGGAACAAAAGATTTCACGGCATCGGTGATCTCCGAGATGGGCAAACTCTTGTTTCACGGCATAGCAGTGAAACCGGGAAAACCTGCCATGGTCGGGATCATCAATAAAAAACCGGTCTTCGGTCTTCCAGGATATCCGCTTGCTGCTCAGACGGTACTGCGGATCCTCGTTTCAGCACTGCTGGGCAGCTGGGGATGGAGAGGTCCTGAACAAAAAACCGTCCGGATCGTTCTTGGCTCCCCGGTCGCGTCGGAGGGAGGGGTCGATGAGTTCAGCCTCTATGCGGCCGCACGTATCGATGACCAGTACACAGGGGTCCCGCTCTCCCGGGGAGCGAGTGTGCAGATGACCGGGGTTCGAAGCAACTGCATCGTACATATTCCCCTCGGCGTTGAAGGCTATGAGGCAGGAGAGGAGGTCAACGCACTCCTTCTGGTCGAAGAGGAGGAACTTGATCAGACGGTCCTCATTTGCGGCATAGACAACAGATCACTGGAACATCTTACTGAACTGTGCCTCAAAGAAAAGATCAGGATCAGGGTAGGACCTGCAAGCGGGATCTCGGCTCTTATGCTTCTTGGAAATGCAGCATGTCATCTGGCATCCGTTTCAAACGAGGAGGACTGTTCGATCTGCGGCATCGAGTATCAAACAAAAGATCTCGGAAGCCTTCGTCTCGTGACAAAGAACAATATCACCGATAAAAAAGTGAGAAGAGTGCTGGAACTTGCAGCAGAAATTTAAACTTCTTCCAGATACTTTTTGAGCTTTGGCCAGTCGCGGACCTTGATGAGGGCTTCTACCTCTTTTTTCTGCGGAACGTTGAAACAGTGAGCGGCAGAGGCAGCGTCGGAAAGTTTAGCGATCCTGACCTCTCGAACATCATTATCGCCTTCTTTTATGATCATACCCAGCTGTTCAAGGAGCATAACAGCGTCACTTGCTTTTGATTTAGACATAGGTGATATTGTTACGGATGAGCATATAATAGATACTATTGGGGTAAAAAAGGAAAAATCAGGTCGAATACCTGAGGTTACATACTTTCGAGAGCCTCGATACCAAGAACGCCGAGGGTCAGAGAAAGAGTATTTCTGCAGGCATCAACAAGGGTGAGGCGAGCATTCCGAACGTTTCCTTCCGCCTTCAAAACAGGGGCAAACCGGTAGAAGGAGTTGAAAAGATCTGCGAGATCACGAACGTAGGATGCAAGAAGGTGGGGGCGGAGTTCTGTTACCACCTTATCGAGAACATAGGGGAAATGGGCAATGTGTTTTGCCAGGGCAAGTTCATAGGAGTCCGAGTAGTCATAACACTCAGTAAATCCGCCTTCTGCATTTGCCTTCTCCAAAATAGAGCAGGCTCGTGCATGGGCATAGAGGATATACGGGGCGCTCTGACGTTCGAAATCAAGAGCTTCCTTCCAGTCAAATACCGTAGACTTCTCGGCAGATACCTTAACGATATCGTATCTGACCGCCCCGATCGCGACGGCGTTGGCGATCTTTTTCCGCTCGTTTTCGTCAAGTTCAGGACGGCGAATGGTAACCTCTTCCATCGCACGCTTCTTCGTCTCGGCGACAAGCTGATCTGCCGTGATGAAAACGCCGCCGCGGGTCGTCATGGACCCTTCCGGAAGAGAGACGAACTCGAAGTGAACGATCTCCGGCGGCTGCTCACCGATCAGCTTCAGTGTTGTCTGAAGCTGAGCTCCGATCAGTTTGTGATCGGCGCCGAGCACATCGATGCTTCTGTCGCACTGAGAGTTTTTCCAGAGATGGAAGGCAAGATCACGCGCGGCATAGACCGAGGTCCCGTTGCTTCTTCGAAGAACGTATCTGTTCCCAAATCCCTGCTCAGAAAGATCAAGATACATCATCTGTCCTTCGTGATGCGCCATCGGAAGTTTTTCGATCCTGTTGAGGACAGCCTGCATAGAACCGTTCCACAAAAACTCGGTCTCACGCACGAATGTGTCATGGACAACGTTCATTGAGGAGAGGGTTTGTTTGATCCCGTCGGCGCAGATATCAACTGAGTCGTAGAAAAGTTTCACCACCTCAGGGTCCCCTACCTCGATCTTTTCCATCAGCTGATCGAACTCAGGTTCGATCTCAGGTTTTGCCTTTGCGATCCTATTCGCCTCGACATAATGACGGACGATGAACTCATCGCCTTTTTCTCCCGGGAGGCGATCGTAATGAAGATTCTTGACTCCCCATGCAACGATCGCGATCTGACGACCCATGTCATTGAGATAATATTGTGCCTCGACAGGGTAGCCGGCTTTCCGGAATGCACGAACGAGGGTGTCACCGATCACCGTATTTCTGATATGTCCCACGTGCAGAGGTCCGTTGGGATTTGCACTGGTATGTTCGATGATGACCTTCTCGGTTCGGGAGGGAAGAGCCCCGTAGTCTGCTCTGCGTGCCGCTCGAACGGAGTCCGCGACGTAATCTCCGCAGAAGATGAAGTTGATGTAGGGACCTTTGGCAGTTACCTGAATATCTTTTGCCTCGGGTTTTGCCGAGATAGCGGCGACGATTTCACCGGCGATCTGTGCAGGGTTTTTTCTTTCTTTCTTTGCAAGTGCAAATGAAACGGTGGAGGCAAGATCAGCGTGATCTCCCCCGTCCGTGATCATAACATCATCAAGGCCTGTAACATCACGAAGAAGATCGATCGTTTTTTGAATATATTCGCGATACATGTTACATCCCGGTCGGATAGCGAAGAACGGCCGCGATACCGCCAAATGCGGAGTAAAGCATTGCTCCCTCCTCGAAATCTTCAGATATTATCTCTACTCTGGCATTTGATGAGTCGGCCAGTTCAGTCAGTTCATCAATGATATCGGCTTCTTTGGTAAGAATAAGCGGAGACTGACATTTCGGACAGTAACCAAAAGGCAGGTCTTTGGCCTTTTTGCCGGCTTCGATCGTTACAGTCTTGATCTCTTCATAGCCACAGTTTCGACAATTTATAATGAGCCGTACTTTCCGCAGTTTATCAGAGAGAAGAAGGGTATCGACTGCCCCTGCTTCCAGATTGAGACGGACACTGTCTTCTCCGTACGCCGCTGCCCCGTGCTCTTTGATAAGTTCTTTGAAGAATCGGGACATCTCATCTTTTTGATCCATGATCCCAACGCCGCGAAGAGCATCCTGAGCATTGTCCACCAGTTCACGAAGACCAAACTCATTCGTATAGGACGAATCAAAGAGACCGATGATCCTTTTTTGAACTTCGTGATGAAGGAACTCGCCTGCAGCAAACTCTTCTTTGGTCGGCATCGGACCGCCGATCAGCACACCTTTGAACTTTTCAAAGAAGTTGGGTTCAGCTAAGAAGGCAGCTGAAGCGCGTTCACCTACTTTGCTGTAAAAATCGTGGATAGCGATCAATCTGAGCCGCTCGAAACGAACGCTGGACTGACCTCCTTTTCTTTGTTTGCCCGGAACGGTGGAGTGTGTCCCGTGGATCGGCTCGATATGTGTGCCGCGAAGGAATCCCCAATAGGCCTCACGACGGTCTAAGACTAACAGTCCGTAGACATATTTGTCATCAAGCATCGCCTTGAGCGGTTCCAGTTCAAAGGTAGAGCTGCATCGGTAACTGTAGGTTTGGATAAGCTCGGGAGGATTTACGATGATGGATTCCAGATCGGTTTTATCTCCGCCAACGTTGATCGCTCCGCAGAAGATCGCCATCCCATTTTCAGGGGGAGTCTTGAAGTATTTCAGGCGTGCGAGAATTGAGGAGAGCGCACTCTGAACGTTTGAGCGCGTCTGTTTGCTTTTGATGTTCGCACACTGCCCGTATTCATCGCGAAGATGGGCGGTCACATCATAGATCTGCTTATCCGGTGGGATGTAAAGAGAGATCAGTTCAGTTCCTGATCCCTCTTTTTCCTCTAACCGTTCAAGTGATTTTTTGAACTCGTATCGCTTTCTCGCTTCATCTTTTTCTATTTCGTGCTGGGATTGTTCCTCTGCCATTGTATATACGACCCTTAACTGTCCGTCAATGATCCGACGGTAGAATGTGGAGTCTTATTTGATGTATAAGATAATTAAACATAGTATCGAGAAAAGGGGAGAACACATGTAAAAAAATAGTAACGCTGATATCCTCTTCTGTTCTATAAAATAAGTTATGAAAAAAGGCTATGGGTTAATACTGGGGGTAGCGGCGTTCCTGATTCTGCTGCTCGCCCCAATAGACCCTACCATTATGCCGGTCCAGGCCCGACTTGCGGCCGCAGTGACCGTAATGATGGCTATTTTTTGGATCACCCAGCCGATCCCAATTGAGGCAACTGCCCTCATACCATTGGTGGCATTTCCTCTTTTAGGAATTCTGAAGCCCGCTGAAGCGGCAGTCCCCTATGCGGATAAGGTTATTTTTCTCTTCCTTGGCGGTTTTATTATTGCCATGTCGATGCAGAGATGGGGACTCCATAAAAGGATCGCATTGAAAATCATCAATATCACAGGTACAAGTCCAAAAAGGCTCATCCTCGGATTCATGATCGCGACGGCGTTTCTTTCGATGTGGATGTCAAATACGGCAACTGCTATGATGATGATCCCGATCGCTATAGCAATTATTGCAACGGTGCTCCCGACAAAGGTGTTTGCTGATATGGAACCGCAGCATAAAGCGTTTGCAGGATGTCTTGTGCTCGCCGTTGCCTATGCAGCTGGCGTTGGAGGTATCGGAACTCTGATCGGAACACCGGCAAACGGCATTCTCGCCGCACAGATGGCACTTATTTTCCCGCAGAGTACACCGATCGACTTCTTCACCTGGATGGAGTTTGGTGTTCCGTTCGTCATCCTAATGATCTTGGTGATCTGGCTCTGGCTCACAAAAGTTGCCTACAGAAAGATGCCGAATATTCTTGTCAATGCAAAAGATGCATTGAATAAAGAGGTCAAAGAACTCGGTCCGATGTCCCGCGGTGAGAAAAATACACTGTTCGTTTTTGTTCTGACGGCATTTTGCTGGATATTTGCCAAAAGTAAAGATTTTGGGATTTTCACCCTCCCAGGTCTCGATGTGTTCATTCCGGGGATCGATGATTCGACGATCGCAATTTTCGGCGCTATTTTGTTGTTCATCATCCCGATCAGCTGGAGAAAACAGGAGTACACCATGAACTGGCAATGGGCCGTTCGTATCCCATGGGGGATCCTTCTGCTCTTTGGCGGCGGTATGTGTCTTTCTGCGGCATTTATCAAGAGCGGCCTCGCACAAACGATCGTCGGATATCTGGACGTTTTACACGGGGTCCCGATCCTTATCATCGTCCTTGCGATAGCGGTTTTAGTAACGTTCATGACGGAACTTACCTCAAATACGGCTATTGCTTCGGTGATGATGCCGATCCTCGCGGTCACGGCGATCTCTCTTGCGGTGAACCCAATGGTCCTTATGATGACCGCGGCGGTCTGTTCATCCCTCGCATTCATGCTCCCGGTAGCTACCCCACCAAATGCGATCGCCTTTGGTACAGAATATGTGGAGATGAAGGATATGGTGACGGCGGGTTGGTTCCTCAACCTGATAGGTATCGTGATATTCACCATCTTTGTCTTCACGATAGTATTATGGGCATTTGGCATCACGCTCGATCTCCCTTCATGGGCTCTTGCATCGACCGTGAACATCTAACCTTTTTTTTATCCTGAGGATCTTTTTTATTCGTGCCGCCGCTTTGAAAGATGTTTCACCTGAGGAAAAGGCAACGGCAACAAACGAAACCGAAACATAATCTCAAAAAAAGTCCTTAGAAAAAGATGAGAAAAAGCGAATGGACCCGGCGGGATTTGAACCCGCGGCATCTACGTTGCGAACGTAGCTATCTACCCCTGATATACGAGCCCAGATATCTCTATTAAATAGGACAAATTACGTATTAACTCTATGGTCTCATCACGGAGAACCGCAGTAAAAAAAGTATTTGGGGATTATAAGATGATCTCTATATCGAGCTGTTCAGCAAGTTCCTTGTACCGGTTACGGATCGTGACCTCGGTCACGCCTGCGACGTCAGCAACTTCGCGCTGAGTTCTGCGTTCTCCGGAAAGGATCGAGGAGATGTAAATAGCTGCTGCCGCGACGCCTGTTGGACCACGGCCGCTGGTAAGTTCACGCTCGCCTGCCTGTTTTAAGATCTCCATAGCACGCGACTGGACCTCGCCTTTCAGACCAAGTCCTGAACAGAACCTTGGCACATAATCGCCGGGGGAGGTCGGGAGAAGTTTCAACCCAAGTTCACGGGAGATGAACCGGTATGTCCTACCGATCTCTTTTCTGGAAACACGGGAAACTTCCGCGATCTCGTCAAGAGTTCTTGGAACATTACACTGACGGCATGCCGCATACAGCGCTGCTGCCGCAACACCTTCGATACTTCTACCACGGATAAGGTTCTTATCGACGGCATCACGATAAACGACCGCTGCGGTCTCACGAACATTTCGCGGGAGACCAAGAGCAGAGGCCATTCGGTCAAGTTCGGAAAGTGCAAACGCCAGATTACGTTCGGTCGCGTTCGAAACTCTGATACGGCGCTGCCATTTTCTCAGACGGTATAACTGGGCCCTGTTCTTGGAGGAGATCGCTCTTCCGTAACTGTCACGGTTTCTCCAGTCGATCATCGTCGAAAGACCTTTATCGTGGATGGTAAAGGTCATCGGTGCACCGACACGCGACCTCTTCATCCGCTGGTCATGATCGAATGCACGCCATTCAGGCCCGCGATCGATGAAATCATCGTCCAGAACAAGACCGCACTGCTGACATACGAGTTCGGCACGTTCATAATCATGAACAAGCTGCTTGCTCCCGCACTCCGGACAAACGGTCGCGGTCGCATCATTTCCGCCCTGTTTCACCTTCTCTAGAGCAACAACAGTCGTCTCCTGACGCTGTTTCATCTTCTCTCTATCCACTTTTAGCTGTTTCAGTTTCTCTATTTCGGTTTCCATGATTATTAAATTCCTTTTGATAACGGATCAACGGCGATTCGAACGCTGTTCACCTGCATATTTCCGATAAGGTTTTTTGTAGGATTTTTCTGGTTTCGTTTCGGCGATAACATACAGTTTATCTCCTGCATCCACACGCAAAACCGAATCATCCCTGCATAAAACAGTCAGATACGGCCGCGAAACACTCCCATAAAGGTCTACGATTTTACCAACAGATCTGTTTTGTTCATCTGCAACTTCCGTATAAAGAGGAGGGAGCTGACCTGCATCACTTTCAACAATTAGCAACCGCCTCCCAAGACGAGATACTACATTCCCTGCAAATTTCACAAATCAAACCTCGGTAACTGCCGATTAGGCAGTCTAGCAACCCATGGAATACAAACCACAGGGTATTTATGCATAGTATTATGCGGCCGAGGTAATATATATACATTTCCCAGAATACTAAAATACAATTAGAGGGAGAGGATGTCGACGGATGTGAGAGAGAGGGCGCATTTTGCCTCGTCTTCTGTCATCCCGGCCCCTCGGGCAACAAGCCAGCGCATATTTTCGTTGATTATATCTGCCGGTACGTGGATGTCAGATTGGACAACTATTTTAGCACCCGCGCGCCGTGCAGAGGCAAGAACATGGCCATTTGTCTTATTGTGCCCGCCTCTTGACGTTATCTCCAGAAACACCCCGTTCTTTGCTGCAAGAGCTGCCTCTTCATCAGACACCAGTCCCGGGTGAGCAAGAATGTTCACATCAGAACAGCTCACTGCCGCAAGATTTGTGCCAAAAGCCACCGGCTCTGTGACCGTCTCCCCGTGGACGATCACCACCTCGGCACCAAGCGCTCTTGCGTACTTGGCAAAGTCGGCGATCTCCTCAGGCGGGACGTGCGTGATCTCAACACCCGTGAACAATTTTACACCGTACCGTTCAGCAGACCGTTTCACCTTCTTCTGAGACTCGATGAGAAATTCCACATTCGAGTAATCCGCATGATCGGTAATCGCCATCTCCGTATATCCGGCAACCGCCATCCGGCGGATCAACTCAGTCGGGATCAGGGCGCCGTCACTCATCGTGGTATGACAGTGAAAATCGTACATGATCACTTACCGCCGAGTTTATTGGCAACGGTCTTCAAAAGATCCTCCTTCGATTTGGCATATTCCACACGGATACGCCCGCCTGCCTTGTGCCATTGTGCCGGATGATGGGCATCGCGTTCCTCCTCAAGAACGGTGATACCCCCCACCTTTGCAGCGCGGGAGATCATAGCCATATTAGGAGAAGAAACAGCCAGACTCTTAGCTACACGCCGGCCTTCATTTCTGGTGAGAGCGGCATCGAAGTAGCACGGGTAAAGAAAACGGATCGCCATTATACTTTAATATATGATGCGGGAGCAAAAATGGCTTTCGTGCCGCAGAGATATCATCGACCTTGATTCAGATATCCGCGCCTTTGGACACATACTAAATATCAACATCGTATGATTCACTCACACTTGACAAACTATGCGTATCTATAAACATGGAAAAACACAATAGTAAGATATGCATCACGTGGATGTTCACATGGAAGCCGAGATATACGGCGCAAACAACCGTCTGGCAGAACACAACGCCGAACACTTCAAAGCGCACAATGTTCGTGCATTCGATCTTCTTGGAGCGATCGGATCAGGGAAGACCTCATTCATCGAAAAGATCGTTCCTGAACTCAAATCACGAGGAAAGGTCTCGGCAGCAATAGCGGGAGATGTATATGGTGACGATGACTTCCAGAGGATCATCAAAACCGGCATTATCGCTTTTAACGCGAACACCGGCAAAGAATGCCACCTGGACGCCCACCTTGTTCATCACGCGCTCGGTCACATGGACCTTGATGGCGTCGATATCGTTTTCATTGAAAATGTCGGCAATATGATCTGCCCGACCGACTTCAAGCTCGGGGCAGAAAAACGCATCGTCGTCATCTCTACAACAGAAGGCGATGACGTCGTAAACAAACACCCGATGATATTTAGAGACTGTCAGATCGCTATCATAAACAAAATCGATTTAGCAGAGGCAGTTGGATGCAATGTTGAGAGAATGGTCTCCGACATCAAACGCTACAACCCGGGGATGCTCATCATCAAAACCAATCTCAAGAAAGGGGAAGGCGTAAAAGAAATAGCCGATGCCCTTCTTGCCTGAACGAATTTAAATATCCGTAGAACCTACACATATAGGACTCTGGAAAATACTGGTGTCTGAGAAACTCAGACGTTAATCAGAGATACAAATTTAGGAGATATCAAAAAAAATGCTTTGGCAAGGTAA